>AWGX01000799.1 GCA_000495415.1 Smithella sp. ME-1
CGCCTCAATATCATCTTTGATTTATAAATGGTCTTAATTATATCGTTAGAAAGGAATTAGTTTTGGTAAAACAACTGAAAACAGTAAAATACAGCGTCCTGCAAAAAATAGAATTCCCTGCTGACATCCGCAAACTTAATCTGGCTGAGTTGAATACTCTGGCGAAGGAAATCAGGAGTTTGATTATTAATACAGTGGCAACTTCCGGCGGACATTTGGCTTCATCTTTGGGAACGGTGGAACTGACTCTGGCACTTCATTACGTTTTTGACACGCCTCAGGATAAAATCATCTGGGATGTTGGCCATCAATCATATACGCATAAAATTATTACCGGCCGCAAAGACAAATTTGCCACATTACGCAAACAAAACGGTATCAGCGGATTTCCCCGAAAGGAAGAAAGTATTTACGATATTTTTAATGTCGGACACAGCGGAACATCTATTTCTGCCGCGTCCGGATTTGCCGAAGCCGGAAGCTTAAAAGGTGATACAAAAAAAATAATAGCTGTCATTGGAGATGGTTCCATGACAACAGGAATGGCTTTCGAAGGCTTGAACTGGGCCGGCGATCGCGAGAAAAACATGATTGTAGTTTTAAATGACAACGAAATGTCTATCTCTCCGAATGTCGGCGCGTTATCTTCTTATTTAAACCGCCTGATGACCGGTAACGCATTAACCAAACTGAGAATAAATACAAAAAAATTGCTGAAGAAGATTCCCGGTATTGGCAAGTATATAATCAAATTTATTCATCAGATAGAAGAATCATGGAAAACCTTGTTTGTTCCGGGAGCACTTTTTGAAGAAATGGGTTTTACTTATGTCGGTCCGCTGGAAGGTCACCGTCTGAATCATCTTATAAAAAACTTTGAGAATGTCAGAGGATTCCCGGGGCCGGTGCTTGTTCATGTTGTCACCAAAAAAGGCAAGGGTTACGAATTTGCCGAAGAAGATCCGTTGGGTTTTCACGGAGTGGCGCCCTTTGATGTGGAAACGGGTCAGGCTATTTCTTCACCGTCTGATATTCCTTCATATACTAAAGTATTCGGAGAGACTTTGGTCAAACTGGCACATGCCGAATCCCGCATTGTGGCCGTTACAGCCGCGATGTGTGAGGGTACTGGTCTTAATCAGTTCTCTCAGGAATTTCCCGAGCGCTTTTACGATGTGGGCATAGCCGAACAGCACGCCGTAACCTTCGCTGCGGGTTTGGCAATAGAAGGTTTAATTCCTGTTGTTGCCATTTATTCGACTTTCCTGCAAAGAGCCTACGATCAGATTATAAACGACGTGTGCATGCAAAATCTGCCGGTTATTTTTGCCATTGACCGTGGTGGACTTGTTGGTGAAGACGGAGCCACTCATCAGGGACTTCTGGATTATTCTTATATGCGTTCCATTCCTAATATTATTGTAATGGCGCCGAAGGACGAAAATGAACTGCAGCACATGCTGAAAACGGCCGTTGGCTGCGGCCGTCCGGTTTCGTTGCGCTATCCGAGAGGCAGGGGAGTAGGTGTCGGCTTGGACAATGAATTGAAAACTCTGCAAATGGGCAAAGGCGAAGTGCTTAGAGAAGGTTCAGATCTGGCAATTATTGCTATCGGTTCGATTGTAAATCCTGCTATGGCCGCGGCAGAAAAACTTTTCAAAGAAGGGTTGAGTATCAAGGTCATCAATGCCCGTTTTGTCAAACCTCTTGACGAAGAACTGATAATAAAAACGGCGGCGACAATTAAAAAAATTATTACAATTGAAGAAAACGTTTTACAGGGCGGATTCGGTAGTGCTTTACTGGAACTATTGGCTGAAAAAAATATAAATGACATCATGTTGAGACGACTGGGCATACCTGACGAATTTGTCTATCATGCCACGCAGGCCGAACAGCGTCACAAGTACGGCCTTGATGAAGAAGGTATTATTATGGCTGTAAAAGAAATGCTTTCGAAGTAATGCCAATTCTAAATCAAAGCGCTA
>AWGX01000800.1 GCA_000495415.1 Smithella sp. ME-1
TAACATAATCAATTATCTTATTGGAATCCGGGTCCATTAAAAGTCCGTTGATTGTGAAATCGCGCCGGAATACATCTTCTCTGGCCGAAGAATAATGAATCCGGGAAGGATGCCTCCCATCTTCGTAAACATCATCGCCGCGAAAAGTGGCGACTTCGAAAAGATGATTTTCCACAATTACAGCAATTACGCCGAACTTCGCGCCAATGGCTATGGTATTGGGAAAGAGGGAAATTATTTCGTTAGGACGCGCAGAAGTCACAATATCGTAATCGCTGGAAACAGAACCGAGAATAAAATCCCGTACACAACCGCCGACAAAATAAGCTTCATGACCCGATTGTTTCAAAAGACGGACGATTGTTTCCGCATTCCGAAGATTGTCGTTTCCCATTATTTTTTATCCGCTAAAAATCATTAAACGTTCCTGGATTCCGTTCTCCGACGGAATGACGAAAATGAGGTGTCACTACCCGACTCATTGCCCATTTTCACTCTTTAGTGACACTCGCTG
>AWGX01000801.1 GCA_000495415.1 Smithella sp. ME-1
CCTGCCGATGGCAGAATAATCAAAATAGAAGATGTTGAAGTAAATGGAACTATTTCCGGAAAATTTAAAAAAATCAGTATTTTTATGAATATTTTTAATGTTCATGTCAACCGTGCTCCTTATGCGGGTGAAATTGAAGCCATTAATTATCATGAAGGGAAATTCTTCTCTGCTAATTTGGATAAAGCTTCACTCGATAATGAACGTAATGAAATCATGATTCGTACAGAAGATGGACGTTCTTTATGGATGG
>AWGX01000802.1 GCA_000495415.1 Smithella sp. ME-1
GGGGATTAAGGGGGAGGATGTTTCAGAAAAATCCACCTCCGTCCGCCATGGCGTCCACCTCCGCCAGCGGAGGATAATAGGGATAGAAAGGAAAGTTTATGGAATTTGAACCGAAAATATTAGGCATTGCCTGCAACTGGTGTACCTATACGGGAGCGGATTTGGCCGGAACAACAAGACTGCACTATCCGCAGAACTTACGAGTTGTCCGCGTGATGTGTTCCAGCCGCATCAATCCTTCATTTATTTTCCGCGCATTTCAACTGGGAGCGGACGGTGTGTTGGTCGGCGGCTGTCATCCGGGCGATTGCCATTACAACACTGGCAATCTTTATGCGCGTAGAAGGCTGGCGGTGACCAGAAAAATACTGGAGTTTGCCGGAATTGAGCCGGGAAGATTTCGTGTGGAATGGATTTCCGCCTCCGAGGGTAATAAATTCGCTGAGGTTGTCACCGAATTTACCGAGCAGGTCAAAAACCTTGGACCACAGACAAAATTCAAGATTGAAAGTGAGCCATTGCCGGAGAAGATATGAGCATCAATTTTAAGCAAATTGAAGACAGACTAAAAACTGAAGCAAAAAAATTGCTGGAAGAAGAAAAGGTGAGCCTCGTGCTGGCCTATGGGAAAGGTTACGATGAAAAACATCCCCTGCCTTATGTTGCCAGAAAGACTTCCGATATCGAAAATATCGTTTTCAACGAATACTGCACAGCGAACATGGCGCGTTATCTGGTTCGTTATCCGCGCGGAACAAAAATCGCCATCGCTGTCAAGGCGGCGGACAGCCGAGCGGTTATTCAACTGATTCAGGAAGACAAGGTAAAGCGGGAAGATCTCATTGTTTTAGGGATTCCGGTTTATGGGATGAAGAATTTCAAAACCGGTGAAACCATCGACAGCAAAACAACCTGCGGAATGTATAATCCGGTTATCTATGACACGCTGCTGGGCGAAGAAGTGCATGGCCAGCCGATTGTTTCACCGTACGACGTTCTTGCCGAGTATGAAAAAATGGATAAAGACGCGCGCTGGGCGTTCTGGAAAAAGGAACTCGATCGCTGTATCCGCTGTTATGCCTGCCGCAAGGCCTGTCCAATGTGTTACTGCGATCCCTGCTTTATCGATCAGAACAAACCCAAGTGGGGCGAAAAATCGCCGGAGTCGCACGGAAACCTGATGTATCACCTGACCCGGTTTCATCATCTGGCCGGCCGCTGCATTGATTGCGGTGAATGTTCACGTGCCTGTCCCGTGGATATTCCGCTTTATCTGTTCCACAAAAAAGTAGCGAAGGAATGCGAGGAAATGTTCGGCCAGGCCGCGGGAATGAAGATTGAAGACAAACCTGCGCTGGTTAATTTCCGCGTGGACGATTCCGATAAAATTCTGGAGTAAAAACAAAGGAGACACTTGTTGTGTTGAAAAAAGCAGCAATTCAAAAAATATCAGATCTGGCCGCTGAACTGTTGGAAAAAGGAACGCTGGTCGCACCCGTTAAGGAAGAAGCAGGCTATAATTTCCGCGAGATTTCCGATGCCAAACAGGTGGATTTGAATTTCTACAATACGCTGATGAGTCCCAAGTCGGCATTCTTTCCGCAAACGGAAGATTTTGTTCATTATGATAAAAACAAGTCCGTTCAGGATGCGCAGTGCGTAAGTTTGGATTTAAAGCCGGTTTTTCTTTTCGGTGTTCGCCCCTGTGATGTGAAGAGTTTTGAGATAATGGATATTCATTTTTCCGGTACGGGTGCGGTTGACCCATACTGGAAGAAGAGAAGAGAAGCCACGACTGTTTTCGGTTATGCCTTTGATCTGAATACGCCTGCCGACAAGGCAGATTTCTATTCGGCTCTGAACATTGGTGCGGCCGATCCGGAAGGCAGTGATATCTTTATGATGAAAAAAGGCGATGATCTGCTTTTGAAAGCCGTCACACCCAAGGGAGAAACCCTTCTGGCTTCATTGAGTTCGCTTGCTGACGATTCAGAGAATGAACAGAAATATTTTGATGACACTGTTGTCGCGGGACGCTCTTTCAAAACCCGCTTTACCTGTGTGGACGATAAAGTTATTGCCAAGAAACTGGAAGATATTTTCCTTAAAACGGAGTTCTGGGAAAAGATTTCCGATGCATGTTTAAGCTGCGGCGCCTGTACGTTTGTCTGTCCTACATGTTATTGTTTTGACATCTGTGATGAAACGCTTTTCAGCAAAGGAGTCCGCAAGCGTGTCTGGGATGCCTGCATGTTCACGGATTTCACGCTGGAAGCGAGTGGTCACAATCCCCGCACGAAAGTTTATCAACGTTTGCGGCAGAAAGTATGTCATAAATATTCGTTTCACATTAGAAAATACGGAGTGATTTCCTGCGTCGGCTGCGGCCGCTGCACGCGCAACTGTCCGGTGAATATCGATATTTTCTCGATTGTGGATCAGGCGTTGAAATTATAAGCCGCTATTATTGTTTTATCCCCCTTAAGAGGGGGTGTCCCGATGCGGCATCGGGACGGGGGAGGAAAGAATTTCAGAGTGAAGAGAGAAACATCCACCCCCTTCCCCCCGCCAGCGGGGGACACAAATAGAAAATATTTTTAAGGAAGGAATATGTCCGAAAATAATCCATACATTCCCATGCCGGTGGAAATAGTAAAAATCATCGACGAAGTGAATACCCATGATATCAAATCGTTTCGTCTGAAGTTTTTGAGTAAAGAAGACGAAGCAAAGTTTAAGTATCTTCCCGGCCAGTTTTCCGAACTATCCATTTACGGCAAAGGTGAATCTCCCATTGGAATTGCTTCTTCACCGACCGAACCCGGTTATGTTGAATTTACTGTGCAGCGGGCGGGCGCCATCCAGCCTGGTTTGGTAACAGCTGCTCTACATGATATGGATGAAGGCGCGAAAATCGGCTTACGCGGACCGCTGGGGAATTCCTGGCCGATTGAATTTCTGGAGAAAAAAAACATCGTGGTGGTGGGCGGCGGATTTGCTTTCACGACGTTGCGTTCTTTAATCAATTATATGCTGCACAAGGACAACCGTTCCCGTTTCGGCGAAATTACGGTTATTTACGGGGCGAGAACACCCGGTTTGCTTTTGTACAAGGACGAGCTGGCTGCGTGGGAGAAAAGAGACGATATTAAAACAATTATTACCGTAGATAAAGGAGACGAAACCTGGAAAGGCAGAGAGGGTTTTGTTCCTGCTGTTTGCAAGGAGGTGGCCCCATCGCCGAAAAACGCGGTGGCGGTTATCTGCGGACCTCCGATTATGATCAAGTTCACTCTGCCGGTATTTTTCGATCTGGGCTTTTCCAAGGAGAATATTCTGACATCGCTGGAAATGCGCATGAAATGCGGCATCGGCAAATGCGGCCGCTGTAATGTCGGATTTAAATATGTCTGCTCGGACGGTCCTGTATTTTCTTTGGCCGAACTTGACGAATTACCCAGAGATTTTTAGCCGAGACTTAAAATACTGTGTCCATTTTTTAGGGTAAAAGAATAATTGAAGAAAAAAACAACAATTTTTTCTTCAATTGACATAGGGGACCCGTTATTCCTCCAGTTTCTTTTAAAAATAATATTATCAAGTTCAAAATTAGCCAATATTTTCTTGACATACGAGATTTAAATAATTATAAGCACCGGATAAATAAATCTATTCAAAAAATATTGTTTTAGCATTGCCGCAAATATCCTCCGCAAGAGGTGAGATAATTTAGTTTGAATGCAAGCGGACAACAAAAAACTAAAAAATAATCACTTCAAGGCGAGGATTAAGCGATTCAATAAGTATTACGTAGTTGAATTCGGCAGGGAGATTGTTCATTGTTTTCCCTCTCAATAAACGGAGAGGTAATTTATTCTAATCTCCGGGGAATTGCTAAAAACTTTTTTCGTTTTTTTATCTTCTGAGGCTGTGACGTCGGAATTGCTCTAGCGAACGTAGGTATATAACAAAACAATTAAATTGCTAATTATACCAAGAAGATTTTAATACTGGGCGAGAAAATGTCTGTAAGTAATAATCAAAAAGTCAGAGTTGTTATTACGGGTGTCGGGCTTACCGCACCTAATGCCAATAACCTGAAGGAGTTTCGCGATGCCCTGCTGAATCAGAAATCGGGAATTACACAGATGGAAGTTCGTTATATGGGTAACGTCGCGGTAGGAAACTGTAATTTCGACGAACATCTGTATCAAAAGAAAAAAATGCGCAGACGGGGGACCCGGGTAGGCTCAATTTCAATTTATTGCGCTAATGAGGCACTTAAAGACAGCGGATTATCCCTGGAATCAGTGGTTAAAGATAGAACTGGAATATATCTTGGAATTACAGAGCATGGCAATGTAGAGACTGAAAATGAAATATATGAACTTCATCAGAACAATCTTGATGCCAGCTTATGGTCTCATCACCATAATCCAAGAACTGTGGCCAATACGCCTGCCGGTGAAGTCAGTTTAAACATGGGAATAACGGGGCCGGCCTACACTATTGGCGCTGCCTGTGCCGCGGGGAATATTGGGATTATTCATGGAATGCAAATGCTGCAACTTAACGAAGTTGATTTGGCTTTGGCGGGAGGGGTTTCCGAAAGCACGGGAACTTTCGGGATATTTGCCGGCTTTAAGAGTCAGGGAGCTCTCGGTTTTCATGAAGATCCGACTAAGGCCAGCCGCCCTCTGGATATAAGCCGTAATGGTATTGTTGTTTCGGAAGGAGGGGCAATTTTCGTTCTGGAAAGGTTGGGCGATGCCTTGAAAAGAGATGCGAAAATTTACGGTGAAATTGCCGGCTATCATGTTAATTCCGATGCCGTTGATTTTGTCCTTCCCGATACGCAAAGACAAATAGAGTGCATGAATGCTGCGATGTCTAAGGCAAAGATAACGGCCAGTGATGTTGATATAGTTAATCTTCATGCCACTGGAACAACGTCCGGAGATATTAATGAGTGCGAAGCAGTTAAAGTAATTTTCGGACAATCCGAAAATACGTATATTAATTGTACCAAAGGATTTATTGGTCACGCGATGGGTGCTGCCGGAGCATTAGAACTTGCTGGGAATTTACCGAGTTTTACAGATAATAAAATTCATTCGTGTAAATATATTGAAGATATTGATCCCAAATGCAGTCTGAAAAATTTAGTGAATGGTGATCCAGTGGAAAAGGACATAAATTTCATTTTGAGTAACTCCTTCGGCATGTTGGGAATTAATTCCGTTATAATTGTAAAAAAATGTAGAGAATAAATTCTAATGGAGGAGGCGGAAAATTGGACGTTAAGGCCATAAGACAAAAAATCATTGATATCATAGCTGATATCGCTGTCGATGAGGATATTTCAAATCTTGATGACACTATTAAATTAAGAGATCAACTTGATTTGGATTCAATGGATTTTCTGGATGTGGTAATGGAACTAAAGAAACGATACAAAATTGAAGTACCCACGGAAGATTACCCGAAGTTGGCAACATTGAAAAGTTGTATTGAATATCTTGGTCCCAAGTTTTCGTTTAATTCATAATGAATATTTATGACACGGTGATAATAGGTGCGGGTATGTCTGGTCTGGCAGCCGGAATCAGACTGGCGATGTTTGATCAAAAAGTATGTATTCTGGAAAGACATAACGTACCCGGGGGGCTTAACTCCTATTATGAACGTAAAGGAAGAAAGCTGGATGTTGGACTTCATGCCATGACCAATTTTGCCTGTCGGGGTGAAAGGGGACGGCCACTGACCAAATTGCTCAAGCAGTTAAGAATACCTTATGAAAAACTGGAGTTATCACAACAGAATTTTTCCAAAATTTCATTTCCCGGCAATTGTATATCTTTTTCCAACGCCCCGCAGTTACTAATAGCGGAAATCGAAAGAGACTTTCCTCAACAAAAAGATAATTTTGCAAGGCTCATTGAACTGGTTAAAGATTTTGACGATGTTAACTTGAATAATAAACAGCAGAGTGCTAAAAAAAAAGTCAGGGGAATTATTTCTGATGAACATTTGCTGGAAATGATTTTCTGTCCTTTGTTGATTTATGGAAGCGCCTGGGAAAATGACATGGATTTTTCCCAATTCGTCATCATGTTTAAAAGCATTTACCTGGAAGGTTTCAGCCGTCCTAAGAATGGAGTACGCACCGTCATAAATCTTCTACTTGAAAAATTTAAGCAACTCGGTGGAGAATTGCGTCTGGGAACCGGTGTGAAGACGATAAATGTTGAAAACGGCTCGGTTACCGGCGTGACACTGGATTCCGGAGAAAAAATTCAGTCTACAAAGATTTTGTCGTCAATCGGTCTGCCGGAAACAATGAACATTGTTTCCGGGGGGAGTGAATCTACTGCTATAGGTAGCATGAGTTTTACAGAGACGATTTTATTTTTTGATAAAAAACCGGGTGATAATGGAATCAAAGAAACCATTATATTTTGCAACGACAATGACAAATATGACTATAAACAACCGCAAACTCTTTGTGATTACCGCAGTGCCGTAATTTGTTTTCCTAATAATTTTGGTTGTGACGACTATGAGGAAGGAATAATTCGTGTCACATTTATCGCCAATTTTGAAAAATGGAATGAATTGGATAGAAAAACTTATCTTAAAAGCAAGCAGGAAGTATATAATGAAGCGATGACATTGATTACCAGACTATTTCCTGATTTTCAGGCCAACTTGCTTTATCATGACGTTTTTACGCCTATGACTATCATGCGTTACACAGGTCATTTTAAAGGAGCTGTCTATGGCAGCACGCAAAAAGCCAGAGACGGCAGAACCGGCATTAAAAATCTTTTTATCTGCGGCACCGATCAGGGCTTTTTGGGGATAGTAGGAGCTATGTTGAGTGGCATTTCGATGGCAAATCTTCATTGCCTGATGAATGGAGAGAAAGCATGAAATTTAAAAACGTCGTTATTTCTTCGTTTGCTTATTATCTTCCCGAGCAAATAATGACTTCAGAGGAAATCGAAAACAGGCTTGCCTCCGTGTATAAACGGCTCAAACTTCCGGCGGGAAGAATAGAATTGATGACCGGAATCAAAGAAAGACGTTTTTGGCCTCCGGGAACAAGGCCCAGTGACTTATCCGCTCAGGCAGCCAGAAATTTATTTGAAAAAAATACTGTTAAACCGGAAAATATTGACCTTTTAATACATGCCTCTGTCTGTCGTGATTTTCTTGAACCTCCAACATCATCAATCGTTCACCATAACCTGGGGCTGCGACCGGAAACAATATTTTTTGACCTGTCCAATGCTTGTCTTGGTGTGATGAGTTCCATTGTTGTTGCCGCCAATATGATCGAAAACAATTTTATTAAGCATGCTCTTATCGTATCCGGTGAGAATGGCAGTCCGCTGCTGTTTCAGACAATTGAACGGTTGTTACAGGATGATGGTCTGACAAGAAAGGGTATAAAAAAGTACATCGCTAATTTAACAATTGGTTCTGCCGCTGTCGCCTATACTGTCTCGCATAAAGATTGTGTTCCTGACGGTCATTTGCTGTTGGGTGGAGCATCTCTTGCCGATTCTTCTGCCAATGTTCTTTGCCACGGCGATGGTAATACATCGTCGCTGATGATGGAAACCGATTCCGAGGAACTGATGCAATCCGGTGTTGCTCTGGCTAAAAAAACATGGGAAGAAACAAAACGTGAACTTGAATGGACCAACGAAGATGTTGATTGTTTTATCGGTCATCAGGTTGGTGTGGCACATGAAACTCTTTTAAAACAGACGTTAAAACTCGATAATTGTCCAACCTTTACAACTTATGGATATCTGGGGAACACCGGTGCGTCGGCCCTGCCCATTACACTTAATCTTTTTGAGGAACAAAAAGGTATTGCCAGGGGAAGCAATGTCGGTTTGCTGGGCATCGGTTCAGGCCTTAATTCGATAATGCTGGGGGTAAAGTGGTAAGACCGGACTGGTTAAATAAATTATATCCCTTCAAGTCAAATTTTCTTAAACTGAAAAGTAACTTCTCCATGCACTATGTCGATGAGGGTCAGGGCATGCCGATAATAATGCTTCATGGTAATCCTACATGGTCCTTTTATTACAGAAATTTGATTGCCGCATTTTCTTCCTCCCACAGAGTAGTTGTTCCTGATCATATCGGCTGCGGTCTTTCCGATAAACCACAGGATTATGAATATACGTTAAAACAGCATATTGATAATCTGGAAACGCTTGTTTCGTACTTGGGGCTAAAAGATTTTGTTCTGATTGTTCATGACTGGGGCGGGCCTATCGGGTTCGGGCTTTTAGAGCGGCATCCGAGTTTAGTCAAAAAAATAGTTATTTTTAATACGGCGGCCTACATTTCCAAAGTAATCGCTTTCCGGATAAATATCTGCCGCATTCCGATTTTGGCCGAGCAGATAATTCGCCGGCTGAACGGATTCGCGCTTACCGCTACTTACATGGCGGTGGCCAAAAAAATGCCACCGGAAATAAGAAAAGGATATCTTTACCCTTATGACAATTATAATAATCGCGTTGCCATAGCGCGATTTGTCGCCGATATCCCCATGAATCCCAGACATTGCAGTTATCAGACATTAAATAACGTAGAGCTATCGCTTTCTAAACACCATTGTCCGTGTCTTATTCTCTGGGGAAAACGTGATTTCTGTTTTCACGATTATTTTCTAAATCGTTGGATGGAAATATATCCTCACGCTACAGTAAAAACATTTGAATCAGCCGGGCATTATGTGCTGGAAGATGCGGGTGAGGAAATAATTAAAGAATTAAAAAAGTTTCTGTAATTTGTTTTATAGCGACATTAAAAAATAATTACGGTGAGAAACTGTCAATCATGAATATCGCTGATCGTTTTACACAGATAGCCCGCACACATCAGCAAAAAATTGCAGTAAAATTTCCCCGTCGGGCGGGCAATAAGTATAACTATGATGTCATCACTTTTGGGGAATTAGAATCTTTGGTTGACAAGTATGCCAACGGCCTTTCCCAAATCGGATTTAGCCGTGGAAGTAAAACTCTTCTTTTTGTCAGGCCGTCATTACAATTTCCCGCTCTGGTTTTTGCACTTTTCAAATTGGGAGTAATACCGGTATTGATTGATCCCGGTATGGGCAGAAAAAATCTTCTGGCTGCAATTGAAGAAGTAGCACCTGAAGGATTGATTGCGGAACCGGAAGTGCACTTTTTAAGTTTGCTTTTCGGCAAGTCCTTTAAATCTGTTAAATTCAAAGTATCAACCAAATGGCCCCAAATAGGGAATTGCGTCCCTCTGGTTCATCTAGAGAGTTGTGATGCAACTTTTGTTAGCGAGCAGCTGGAACCGGATGAAATGGCGGCGATTCTTTTTACTTCGGGCGGAACAGGACGCCCGAAGGGAGTTGTCTATACGCATAAAATTTATACTGAGCAAACGCGTCTTCTTCAGGAACTTTTTG
>AWGX01000803.1 GCA_000495415.1 Smithella sp. ME-1
CACCTACATTCAGCAACAGATGCAAAATTACCAGACACAGGTAAAAAGCTACATTGATCAAAATTATCCTAATGCCACAGTCGGCGATGTATTAGGCAAGAAAGAAATCATTAAGCAGAACTTTACCTACCTCTTAGGCACATTGCCTTACCAGAAATCAACTATCGGTGTCAGATATTCCGAAATACCGGATAATCTGAGGCATAAGATTACCTTTAAAGTAACAAAGGACATTTACGACGAAGATACGGGTACGCCTATTAACATTACCAAGAGACTTCCTGAAATTGCCGGAAAGAAAATAACCCTGAGTTACAGTCCGGCAACAGCACAAGATGAAGCGACAATCAATTCGTATCTGCCGAAACCGCATGCGGACGGCACACCAATACAGCCCAGTGAA
>AWGX01000804.1 GCA_000495415.1 Smithella sp. ME-1
GGAATTGGTAAGTTGAATCCCGACACTGTCGGGACGAAGCGGAGAGTATAAACATTCCGTAGCTTGCTTTTGGGTTTATACCCGTGATTTTAAACAAACATTAATTCTTTTATTTTCAAAGACATAGGCATGGCAGAGATTAATTGACAAAAAGCCATTAATATTATAGACATCTTGCACAATTCATTTAATGTTGTTTTTCTGAACTCAGAACGTAAAATTTCAGGTTGCAGGCAAAGCTTTAACAATAAATCCTCATGATGTAATGACTATATCTAATGACATTTGATAATATAACAGTCTCTCAAATAATAATTCTTTTTACAATTTACTCGTTTATGGGATGGGTTATTGAAGTTGTATACCGATCCATCTCTCAGCGTCAGTTCATCAATGCCGGTTTTTTATATGGCCCGCTTCTCCCCATTTATGGATTCGGCACCGCTTTTATCATTGGTCTACAATATTTAATTCATCCATGGCCTCTGCTCATGGAATTGATTATTTACGGTATTATTTTAACCCTGATAGAATATTTCACGGGATTTGCTTTTGAAAAAATATTCAAATTAAAACTGTGGGACTATTCGGATTACAAATTTAATATTCAGGGAAGAGTATGTCTGCTTTTCTCGACGTTCTGGACGATAATGGCTCTGGCTTTTGTCACCTTCATTCATCCGGCTGTTGTACACTACGTGCGCTCCCTAGATGAATCTTTCCTTCGTATTCTTTCCATTGTTATTGTGGTTTACGTTATCACGGACTTTGTTTTTTCCATCGCTTCACTTACGTCATTTAAAAACAAGATCACCTATCTGTATTCGGAATATTTTAATCTGAGCGATGCTGAAATTGAAAAGATATTCAGTTCTTTTAAACGGCTGCGTACCGCATATCCCGACCTGAGAAGGTATATCAATAACAGCATTAACACAGGAATTAAAAACAGGATGAGTACGTTTTTAAAATCTATTCAGGAAAAGATTATTCTCAACATGGAGGGGCGGAAGGCTTTTGAACATGAATTTTACGATATAATCAGTGATATTCAGGACCATGACCAATTCATAAAATTAAAACTATATCATCATCATAATTCTTCAATTTATGATCATGTAATGGATGTATCTTATTTCTCATACAGGGCATGCAAGTTTTTCAAACTTGATTATCGCTCTGCCGCCCGCGGCGCGCTCCTTCATGATTTTTTCCTGTATGACTGGAGAAATCATGATGTTCCCGATCTTGCTGCGGAAAAAAATCATGGTATAGAACATCCCAAAATCGCCCTGGCAAATGCCAAAAAACATTTCACTCTGAACGAGATTGAAGAAGATATCATCAAAAAACATATGTGGCCATTCACGCTTGTCCCACCAAAATATAAAGAGTCCTTCATTGTGTCTTATGCTGACACGTATCTCGCTTCCAAGGAATTCGTCAATAATTTTAAACGCAATAATGCCATTAAGCGTGAAAAGAAAAAGGCTGACAAACATAAGAAAAAAAAGAAACGCTGAAAATAATTGTGTAGATCAAAATATCATAGCTTCAAGAAGACAGGCTGGATATTATGCCATGTCTGCATCGTCGATAAAACATTTTCTCAACGCGCCGGAATCAAGCAAAGACCACATCTTTTCTTTGACCACTTTTATAATTAGCCCATCCCCCATTACAAATATATCCTGACGGGCAAGTTCATTGATAATTTCTCTGATTTCTGCTGAATTTTTCTTTGTGAACAGTGCAAGTTTTGGCAGATGTTCTTCAACCTTAACCGGCGCATTATCCACAAAATAAATTATAACAATCATTCGCGTCCACAGGTTGGTCAATTCGTCGAGCGCCATATTGGAATCCTTCAACCGGCGGGAAAATTCTTTAAACATTAAAATACTGACTTCACTGCTTTCTCTCACCAGATTAATGAAAGTATTACTGTCAATAACGGCCAAATGGCAATCTTCTAATGCGCGTGCCGAGGCGGTTCTTGTAGATTCAATAAGGGCGGCCATTTCACCGAAATATTGTCCCGGTCCTATTTCCGTTAATACTTTCTTTATCTGACAGGAAACTTTCTCCAGACAAACCCGTCCGGAAAGGACATAAAACATATCTTTACCGCTGTCACCTTCATTAAAAAGGATACTGTCTTTTTCATAGACACGACCAAATTTATTAAAAAGACGTTCATTCACTTTCATGCGTGATTTGCCGGACCCGAGCATCGCCCTTTCCAGCAGAATAATATCGCGCCGTTGATACGACGACATGAGTTCCGCGCAAAATAAAAATATTAAAGCGACATAAAACGCCCAAATGACCACAATAACAATGGTTCCCAGTGTACCAAAAATTATATCATAACGTGTATAATTTGCTATGTACCAGGTGAAAAACTGTTTGGCAACTTCCATAAGCAGAGCAAACAAAGCGCTACCGGCCAAGGCAACGCCGGACCGAATTTTATCCGCGGGGATAATCCGATAAATAAAGTAAAAGAAAATTACTGTAATGAAATAGGGTACCGCATAGCGCAGCAGGGCTCCGGATATCACACCAAGAGAGATATTAAATCCCTCGGCTATTTCCACGGATTGCTTGACCAGTAGAGTAGCTACATCGCTTATTACCAAACTGACACTGCCGACAATCCATCCCATGGGGATCATCGAAAGAGCCAATAATTTGGAAACAAAATAATTTCGTTTCTTCCTGGAACGGAAAATAATATTCAGGGCTGTTTCCATGGCATTAAAAATCATGGACGAAAGACCTATGAGTCCAAGCACTCCAGCCCAGCCGAGCAAATGTTTCTTTCTTTCAATTTGCGCCAGCTGAGTCAAAAGTTTTTCGGAAAAGTAAGGATGAAATGCTTTGATAGCGCCTATTATATCTTCTGAAATATTCGGATAAGAACTGAAATAATATCCCGCGGCAATAATCGTCAGAAGAAAAAGAGGGATTATTGATAGAATTGTATAAAGAGCCATTGCGGCCGCTTGATTGACATCGCCGTTAATTCTGTAATTTTTCAATGCATCGGCCAGAATATCCCGAATGCCCGCGGCTTTGATTCTTATTGATTCGGAACATCGGGCGAAGAATGATTTATTTTTATTTTCTTTAGCCATAAAAATAGTCCAGTTTTTATGTTACAATTTGTAAAATTTTATTGCAATGGTTTGATTACTGCGCTAATTTCCTCCCATGCGTGCATTTCGTGTTTTGTCCATTATATCTCTGATCATTATATCTTTAACCGCCTGCAATAATAATCCAGCGGCAGATAAAGCTCAGCCCTTGTCCGCCAAACAACCTGCTTATGGAGATATACTGGTCAGAGGTGAAATCGGCGACGCCAGTAATCTGATTCCGCTGCTGGCTTCTGATTCAGCATCCCACAATATTGCGGGTATGGTTTATAACGGCCTTGTTAAATATGACAAGGACATGAATATTATCGGTGACCTCGCCGAATCATGGGATATCACTGACAAAGGTCTGGTCATTACCTTTCATTTGCGCAAGGGAGTAAAATGGCACGACGGTCAGCCGTTTTCCGCTGCCGATGTTCTCTATACCTATGAGGTAACTGTTGATCCCCAAACACCAACGGCTTATGCGGAAGATTTTAAAATGGTAAAAAAGACCGAGATTCTTGACGATTACACTTTTCGTGTGACTTACGGCAAACCTTTCGCTCCGGCTTTGATCAGTTGGAGCAGTTCAATTTTACCCAGACATTTATTATGGGGAAAAGATATTACCAAAAGTCCGCTGGCACGCCATCCTATAGGTACCGGGCCATACAAATTCAAGGAATGGGTAGCCGGACAGAAAATCGTCCTTGTTTCCAATCCCGACTATTTTGAAAGACGTCCTTATATAGACGGTCGTATCACACGGATCATTCCCGATACAGCCACCATGTTTCTGGAGTTGCGCGCTCAAAATCTCGGTATGATGGGCCTGACACCGCTGCAGTACACCCGCCAGACAGAAAACAATTTGTTCAAAAATAATTTTAATAAGTACCGATATCTTAATTTTGCTTATACTTATCTCGGGTACAATTTGAAAAATCCGCTTTTTACGGACAAAAGAGTAAGGCAGGCAATTTCGTATGCTATAAATAAAGATGAAATTATCAGCGGTGTGCTGCTGGGATTGGGCAAACCGGCTACAGGACCTTACAAACCGGGCACCTGGGCTTACAATGATAAGGTTAAAATTTACAATTACAATCCGCAAAAGGCACGCGAACTTTTGCGCGAAGCCGGTTGGGTGAAATTAAACAACGAAGATGTTTTAGAAAAAGATAGCAAACCATTCGTTTTTGAAATAATCACCAATCAGGGAAATGAGACACGTCAGAAATGCGCGGAAATTATTCAACGGCAGCTTGCGGAAGTCGGCATTAAAGTAAAAATACGTATACTCGAATGGTCGGCATTTGTGACGGACTTCATCAACAAGCGTAAATTTGATTCAGTAATCATGGGCTGGACTATCCCGCTTGATCCCGATGCTTATGATGTCTGGCACTCCAGCAAAACTAAGCCGGAAGAGCTAAATTTTGTTTCCTACAATAATCCGGAAGCTGATCAAATGCTGGAAAAAGCGCGCAGCACTTTTGATCAGAAGGAAAGAAAAAAATGCTACGACCGCTTTCAGGAAATTCTTGCAGAGGATCAGCCTTACACTTTTCTCTATGTTCCGGAGGCGCTGATTATTATTCATAATCGTTTCCGGGGCATTGAACCTGCGCCTATCGGACTGGAACACAATTTCATCAAATGGTACGTTCCAAAAGACGAACAGAAATACATCATGACCAAATAAGAACTCTTCGTTAGGTATTTATTGCCTATTATTTTTATGTCATTTCAAATAAGCAAAACAGGATGATGGGTAACTTGGAAAAATTAAGTGAAAAAATGAAAAATAACACATCCATAGTCATAATTAGTGGGTTTCTGGGGAGTGGGAAAACTACTCTCTTAAAGAGGTTCATTGATTGGGAGTTTGTACGTGGAAATCAACCACAGGTTATAATGAGCGAATTTGGCGATTTTGATATTGATAGCAAAATAATTGCCGACGAAAGGCTGCAAGTAACATCAGTTGTTGGCGGATGTATTTGCTGCAGTAACCGAAATGAATTATTGGTATCATTACAACATATAATAGCACAAAATCCCGGATCACCAGTTTATATTGAAACCACAGGGATTGGTGACCCGGCAGGAGTATTACAGAGTATTAGTGCTGTTCTTAATACTAATGTTATAATCAACAAGGTTATCGTTGTTTATGACACCAGTCAGCACGGCAACAACCATAGAGACTGCGTTCTTATAGAAAAACAACTTATGACTGCCGATATAATTGTTTTAAACAAAACAGACATGGCATCACTGGACATGAAAAAAACAGAAGAAGATATTGCATCAATTAATCCCACCGCTCAACTGATGAGAGCGGTTGATTGTGACATCGATCTTAATTCTGCATTAAAAGGCGCCACCGTCTGTTTTGCAGGTAGCAAAGAAACGGTTAACATAGATAATTACCGCTCTTTTGCCTTCAAAATAGATGCCAGAATTCTCCGCGACAAATTCGAACAATGGCTTAAATCGCTACCTGAAGATATAATAAGGCTCAAAGGATTTGTTAGATTTCAATCTGAAAATGGGCTTTTCGAGGTACATTATAGTAGAGGTAATTACCGAATTAAGCTTTTCGAAAATACAGAGTGGATGGATGCGACCCTAAGCATCATCAGTCACCCTATTTCTTCGAATGAAATCTTAAAAGGCTTTAAGTCCTGTATTCTGGCTAGAGAGGGTTCTTAATCATTTTTTTGGTAAAAATTATGTTGACTGTTTATAAAATAAATTTTCAGTCCATTGGACGCCACCGTGAGTGTCTCGACACAGAACTAATTGCCTCAGTCAAGAACTAGAAATTTAGCGCTGCAATGAACTCCTTTTCGAAATCGGAATGACGTGCAAGATCGACCTCTTGAACTTTGTCACGCAATAAATATGCTTTTTTCATGAAATCTTCATCAAAGCAGGCTCTTTCGGCAGCCTTCAAACTGGTATTGCCCAGGAAATGATATTGTGCCGAAGAAAAATCCGGAATAAATTTTATGCGGCGGAAATTCCCCGGTTCAATGTTTTGACCGAAAGCACCGGCAACTATCACGTGTTCAATATCTCCTGGTAAACAACCTACCTCTCTCAATAAAATATTAGCCGCGGCAAGGCTTGCGCCTTTGGCCAATTGAACGTTCCTGACATCAGTCTGGGTTAATGTCACATTTCCCCATAATTTAATCTGTTTGCCTTTAGCAGTGTTTTCATATCGCATCGGTGAAGGAAGATTTATACTTTCGATCTGGCGATGAAATGATCCGCCCGCACTCAGGTGACCAGTCTCAAGCAGGACTGAAAGAAGATCGATAAGGGCTGTGCCTGTTATTCCTACAGGTTGACCATCGGGAATCATTTCATATTCCAACATATTTTGATGTAAACGGATATGAGTAATGGCACCTGAATCAGCCGTCATTCCGCAACTGATATTCATACCTTCCAAGGCCGGTCCCATGGCGCAAGATGCGGCAGCAATTTTACCCGAGGAATTGATCAGGAACATTTCACCATTTGTTCCCATATCAATAAAAAAAATGTTTTTGTAAAAGCCATTTGTATGACACAAAGTGAGTCCTCCGATAAAATCACCTCCCAGGAAAGCGGAAACAGCCGGAAGAGCAAGTATATGGGCTTGTGGGAAAATTTCCTGACAATCGATATCTTCCGGTTTGAATCCACGAAAATTGAGACATTGAGCATTATATGGATAAATACCGATGGAAGACACATCAAGACCAAAAAGCAAGTGCAGCATTGTTGTGTTGCCTGAGAATGTCAACTGCCTTACTTTTTGCGGGGAAAGGCCAATGGTTTTCATAACATTTACAATGGATGAGAAGACGCGGTTACGAATACTCCTGGCTAAATCCTGAAAAGTGTACGGTGCCCGCGCAGCGGCAATTCTCGAAATTACATCATGACCGTATCTTCTTTGAGGGTTAAGAAAACTATCCACCGGATAGCTTTGGTGCTGTATGAGATCAACAAGAGTGATCTGAACAGTCGTTGTACCTATATCAATCGCCATACCACAATCGGAATGGAGATCAAGAGATGGACAAGATAAAACCGTAGTAAGTGGTTTCTTTTGTACGTATGCGCTTGCATTTCCGGTGATTCTGGTCTGACAAGCTAAGCGATAGCCTGGATGATCTTTTTGTACTTTCAATTCTATATTAGTCTTTTCCGAAAGTTTTCCGTCTACTTTAACTTTGCATTTACCGCAAACTCCTTTACCTCCGCACGGCATAGGCAAAGAAACACCAGCATCTATCAGAGCATCGGCCAAAAGAGTTTCTTTGGAAACTGTCACCTTTTTTGCTTCGGGCAAAAGAGTAAGGACGTATTTTTTTATGTCAGGATCATTCATTGTTATTATTTCTTTCCATAGCGACGCCGAACAGCATTGATTTATAATTCAGATGATTATATTCCTCAACTGCTGTGAAGAAAGCCTCTATGCCGCTTACCGGTGTTCCGGGAGGAATATCGCAGCCTGAAGACAATACGAAATTCCGGTAACCGGACATATTCTCAAGCAGAGTTGTTGTTTTTGCCTTTATTTCTTCAGGAGTCCCTTGCTTGAAAACCGTTGCCGGATCAAGATTTCCAAAAGCCAGGATGTGTTCCGGAATTTGGGGCATAATATCCATCATGTTCACGGCATTACCGAAGTGAAAGCCCTTAGCTCCGGTGGAAAGCATAGTAGGAACAAGTTTTTTCGTATTGCCGCAATTATGGAGAACGACCATGAAGTTATCGTCTTGTACTTCTGCTACAATTCTGCTGACATAACGTGATGAAAATTCTTCGCACTGCGCTGGTGAAATGAGACCAGCAGCAGGTTCGGCAATAAATATCCCTTGGGTGCCGGCAGCCTTATAAGCTTTGGCATAGTTGATCAGGAACTGGGTACATGCCTCCAACAATACATGAACCATCCCGGCATCGCTTATCAAATTCATGAAGATTCTGGTCATTTCTCCCAACCGTCCCGCGAGCGAGAAAGGCCCGATATGACAGCCAAAGACCGGTCTGTCCGGGATGGCATCAGCGGCATTCTTTGCTGCCTCCAGATAAACCTGAGTTCGGCCGGAACCTATATCAGGTATCTTAAGGGCAAGAGCAGCTGATCGGTCAGGTACCAGTTGTCCAATTACTGTGGGTGGCTCATTCTCCGAATACTTCACCTGCGCGCCAAAAGCTTCTGCTTCGACCGACAAATCCATGATTGTCACAAATCCAGCCGATGAGTAGCGGGATGCCAAAGCTTGCATACATTCAGACTGTTTTCTTCCATCTTTAATCACATCCAGAACATTCATCTTTGTCAACGATAAGCCTACATAAGTCATTATCGGAAAAGCAAACCTGTTGTCTGATTGCGTTACGTTTTCTTTCCATTGTTTCATATTTATTTTCATATCATGTCCCCTTTGGTGAAATACATGCAAGTTTGGGTCTACCGATGGCTATAGCCTTGATCTCGGTACTTAAGAAAAAACCATCACGATCAATTCCATTATCTGAATCGACGATTTGATCTCTTCGATTAATTTTTACATGAACAGCTGATGCTCCGGCGTGCCGCGCATGCGCATCGGCCAGGTTACCTGCCGATTCAGTCGCATAAACAACAGCTTCCTCAAAATTATTAAAATCCTGAATACCGGTAGGAAGATGAACACGAAATATTTCCTGACCGAGAGGTTTAATAAAGGCACGTACAGTTTGCATAACACTGCTCGTCACGGCACCAATGGCATTGGCAATTTCGGCATGTTCGGGAATAAAAAGCCGTGTATTCAGTTTTTCGGCAATAGCCGGGTAATAAGTATGTACGGGAGCTCCGATCGCCACCAATGGTCGACATAAGCTCAGATTAACTTTCATCAATGTTTCATCATCACTTTGACCGGCAAGTGCCTGATCAATCAGAAGGCGACCAAGCGAATCCTCATCATTCAGGTTTAATGTATAACTTTCAGCCAATGCACTGGACACAATTGCCCGTCCGGCTTGTATAGTCATCTGGTGCATTACTTTCAAACAAATATCACGAATCCGCATGACTTGTTCTGAGTTAAATGAGCTTGCTTGTCGCACCAAAAGTTCGGCACCTAACCGTGCTCCCTCTAATGACCATTCTTTAGCGTAACCCAAAATGTGTGCCGCATCTGTGGGCGTGAATCCACTTATTACTACAAGACCACGCTCCACTAACCTCTCCAACGCATGTGATTTAAGCATGGTCACTTCGGAAGTAAGAAGTAAATCCAGCGCTACCGGACCATTGGCCAAAGATTCCCACACCAGAGATTGAAATGTAGTAAGATTTTTCTGCGAGACATCCAAAGACCTTTGGCGTAAAGCAAACTGCCCGTAATGAAGGTTGAACGATGTTTGAGACACCTGTTGGTGCAGAGTAGTAAGAACGGCCGGATATTGATGAGCCAAAAGACTTAAAGGAACAACGCGAACCGGACCGAGAAGCATGTCCCCGGATTTATTCCACGTAACCTGGCTATCACCGCCTAATCCGTACGTGTGTACAGACACCGCTTCTACCATGGTTTTCCATCCGCCAATTATCGCTCCATCTTCATTTAATACAGGTTGACCTGCACGAAGAATAGCAATGTCAGTCGTGGTACCTCCCATATCTGACACAACGACATCATCCATACCTGACAAGTAGCGCGCCCCAACTACGCTTGCAGCCGGACCGGATAGAATTGTCTCCACGGGGTGTTCCAAAGCCACACTAGCGTTGATGAGAGAACCGTCTCCCTTAACTACCATGAGTGGCGCGTGGATAGACTTTTCTAACAACATATCCTGTACTGCCTGTATAAGCTGTTGCAGCAAGGGAATGAGACGGGCATTCAAGACAACCGTAAGTGCCCGGCGAGGCGCGTTGAGGTTTGAAGTCAGCTCATGTCCGCAAGTAACCGGCAAACCTGTCAGTTCGCGCACCAGGTTACGAACGGCCAGCTCATGACTGGGATTATATACCCCTAAATAGCCCGACACGGCAAAAGCCGCAGAACGGCCGGCATGCATAGTGATTGCCTGGCGGACCGCATCCAGATCCAGAGGCATTTGTTCTCCACCGGTGATGGTATGTCCACCACCTATGAAAACCACCGGGTCGTTTCCTAAGGCCTCACCCAATCCTTCACGATGCAAGGCATCAGATGGATACCCCAGGAGGAGCAAACATATAGGAGAACCCTGCCCCTCAACCACAGCATTGGTTGCTAATGTGGTTGAAAGGGAAACCAGATTAATTTCGGGAAACGGGTCAGGCAGAGCTGATTCAACGGCAGAACGGATACCAAGATAAAGGTTATGTTTGGTCGTCAGAGATTTGCCATAACTCATGACTCCTCTTTCATCATCAAAAAGCACTGCATCGGTATAAGTGCCGCCGGTATCAATACCAAGAAGAATAGCCATACAATCTTTGTCTCCGTTTGAATCTATGCATCACATCCTTTGTGATCAACTGAATGTGCCAGCGATTTTTGATATGGAGCTCTACGACCCGGACATTTTTCCAGTGGACAGAATTGACAGTTGACAAACCCTTCATCAGAAGCAAAAAATATCCCTGACATGGATTTAAGCGGTTTCATCATGAAACCTTCCGTAAGAGTGACTCCAATCCTGACAGCATCATCTCCGAACAGATGAAACAGATTATTCTGTTCCTGAATAGGCCAATCATCTAAGGATCCCGGATTCATTGCAGATAGGTTCTGCGGATGATATCTTTCCTGAACAGATGCTTCCAAAGCTTTTATTGCACTACCCAGAGCATAGTCTTGAATCGTATTTACCCAATACTTCTGTACAATATCGGTAAACTGCTGCGACCAATCTTCAAGTTCTGTTCCACAAGTGCATAAGAACGGGAGCATAATATCGGACTTGCGTAGATTGTTTTTTAAAAGACGGCTATGCAATACAACTTTATTAATTTCTACACTGTTTTCATCCGGATATTCAGCTGATGTAATTTTATATAAGGCTTTCGGTCTGCCAATTCGCATGGCATCAGCCGCCAGTTTACTTAAGGTATTAATTGCAGAGGCATTTTCTTTCAGCCGCAAGCCATTCACCAATAAATTCATATCAAGAGAAAAAGGGATTTCATCTATGATGACTTTATCCATAACAGTTACACCCTCTACCGCAGATTAATAGTATCCGTATTTATATACAGAATTAATCAAAGCCTTAAGGTTTTCCGGACGGGAATTGGCTGGAATTTCACACCCGCCAGCCAGAATAAATCCTCCGCCCTTGCCTACCTCTTCAATCAGGCGATGACAATATTCATCAACTTCCTGAGGACTTCCCATCACCAGCCGCGATGCCGACACATCACCGAAAAGGCACATATGATCTCCAATCTCTTCTTTGGCACGGAAGATATCGGTCATACCGTCCAATTGCAGAATACATTTCTTAGCAGGCAGACGGCGCATAATTTTGAAATTCTTCAGCCAATCGCCATCGCAATGGAGTATCGGTGTGATTCCGGCATCAATCAACCTGTTGACAATAATTTCCACGCTGGGAAAGGCAAGGTTTTCGAAATGCCGCGGAGATATGAAACTGTTGGATGTCCGATGCATATACAATTGTACCCGGGGGACTCCCATGAACGCCTTGGCCGTGAAGATCGCGAACGCCACATACCCGTCAGCCAGTTTGGTAGCTGCTCTTCCGATCTTATCAGGTATATTGAAAAGATCTTTGGAGAAATTAATAACATTTCTGCCTTGAGAAAAAGTATCAAACGGCATTTCAGCCTGATAGCCCATTTGCACCACCAGTCCCTGTTTCTCCCACCACTTAAAGTCGCGTCGCGAGAACGCAACCTGGTGCAGTAGTTCCGTAAGCACCTTCAGCGATAAACGCGGAAGGCCGTATCCTTCAACATCAAGGCTGAAACGAGAAAGCATCTTCAACCGAAACAATAATTCTCCCCAATATTTATTCCCCCAAGATGTATTGTTCAAAATATCATCATAATCTTCCGGCTTTATGTACTCTATTTCCTCGGTTTGTACGACATCATCGAGGGGCAGATCTACTCCTGGCCACAGCGATCGCATCATCATAACCAGTGTATACACGAGGCGTGAGTAGGGATTGATATTATAGTAAATATCCCATGGCCCGAGATCATTATAAACCTTGTGCATCACTTCCATGTAAGTTTTAGGATTTCTCAGGTATTCACCCATGCTCGTGCCGGTATGGTAGGGTGCGTAATAGTAAATCATCATGGAAACCGGCACCCGATCCGGTTTTTCACACCTGATAACCTTCGCTAATCGCTCATCGGTGGTCATCAAATCTTTATCATAGAGCTTCTTTTTCTTCATAGCGTCTCCTTTTGAACATTTTATTAAAATGAAATATACCCAAACCGATCCTATGTTTTATAAATGGTTAAGCTCCTGCAAATGATTGAATAATGCGAATACCTTCATAACCATCCCATGTTTGCGCATCTGCGCCTATTTTTTCAGCAAGGTCTTTCGAGGTTGCACCGCCGCCAATAATTACCTTGACGCCATCACGCAGACCATTTTCCTTGAGCAGTTCTATTACCTGTGCCATATATGGATAAGTGGTGGTTATCAAAGCCGACATACCAAGAATCGTCGCACCGGTAGATTTTACTTTGTCAATAAAACCTTCCGGAGGAACATCCTCTCCTAAATTATAAACGATAAAACCAGCTGCTTCAGCCAGAATACAGAAGATATCTTTTCCCAGGGCATGAATATCACCTTTGGGAGTTCCTACAACAATTGTTCCCAAATTATTTTGACCATCACCAATCTTCAAGTGCGGTTTAATCATGGAGCTAATCTGCTTGAATATTTCTCCGGCCATAACCAGTTCAGGCAAATAATAGTCACCGGCTTCAAACTTTTTCCCGACTTCTTCCATGCACTGCTGGCATGCGCGCAGGAAATCATGGGGCGAACAGCCTGACTCCAGCAGCATCTCTGCCTCTTTAATTATTGTATCCAGATGAAAAGAAAAAAACTTCTCCTGAAAACCATCGAAAGCATCCTTGTTACTCGCCATTACCTCTCCTCCTTATTCAATTCAAAGATATTATATTAAAATTCATCCAGTACATTCTGGAATGATAAACCAAAAGAATAATTAACTTTTTTTTCTGGATATTTTTCTCTTTTTCAGACTACCAATAATTTCTGCTTTTACCTTGCCCGGCAGGAGATATCTTGCCATATTTTCAATCAATACCTGTTCTATGGGCATCCTCTTCTCCAACATTGACATGTAAATGTAGCCTTCCACAGAGAGCAGAAGTAAAAGAGCCAAAGAAGATTCATCAAGTTCTGCATTTAGATATCCGGAGTCTTTGCCTTGTCGAATAAGCGCCTCAAGGTGATGAAGTACTTGTTTGTAATAGCCGTTTACTTTATCCTTGAAATTTTCAAGCGGTTTATTAGTGTTGTTATGCAGAGAACCGAAGTGAACAAGCCGGTTCAATAGATTTTGTTGATTGAATAAAATGACAAATTTTTCCATGTATCGGAAAAGTTTTACTTCAAAGGGGTCTTTGGAATCCAGCGTAGCCTTTAATAGTTCACAATACGGAACCATGCAGCGGTCAATAAGTTCATTAAAAAGCGCCGCCTTATTATCCCAATACCAATAAATTAATGCCTTGCTATATCCGGTATCGGCAGCAAGATCATTCATGCTGGAATGATCATATCCTTTTATAGAAAATACCTTTATGGCTGAGTTAATAATTTCTTCACGGCGCTGCGCTTCTTTTAGATTTCTCCTCATGCCCATTGTTTTCTGCTTCATATGAAATCCTCCATAAGAATAGCCCTGACATGCCTTATACTGAACGGTCAGTATAAGACATGTCTAAAAAATACAGCAACCATTTTTATTTGTCAATAAAAATATGATAATTAATTTTAATATAAGCCTGGCAGCATTTAATGCTTATAAATTCGATACTTTATTATTATATCCACTAAGCGTCATAATATTACCGTTATACTGTAAGAACACACGTATGAACTCATTCTTGTCTATATATTTTTTATTCTTTGCAGCATACCCAGATTGTTAAATCTCCGGAAAGCAAAAAACGCCTTGACAAATAATTTTAAATATGATTTTTATATAACGACTGTTCAATATAAAATAGGTGAGATTTTTCTTATGTGAAAAATCGTTAATTGTTGTGATATGGTCAGTCAGTGACAAGTTGCCATACACATCTTTTTCGTAGTTAAAGGCGCAATTAAATGGTGATCTTCAACTTCTTATAATGCGCTAAGTCTGCATAAGAATTATACAGCAAAAGGAGCTTGTCTATGGGACATCTGGTTGGGAAAGACATTTATAAAAAACTGGGAGAAAAGATTGACAATTTAACCGTTAAGGCACCCTGGAATGATGCGGTTTACAATATTTTTAAAACTCTCTACACAGAGGACGAAGCTGAAGTTATTGTGAAGATGCCTTATGTTTTGTCTAGTTTTGACCGTATTCAAAAAATAACAAAGATTGAACCTGCAAAATTACGAAAGATACTGGAAGGCTTATGCGTTAAAGGTCTTGTTATGGATATCTGGGCAAACAATACTTATAATTATATGATTTCACCTATGATCATCGGTATATTTGAATTTACGATGATGAGAAATAATCCTGATCTTAATTCCAAGGAATGGGCTAAATTATTTCATCAATATCTCCAAGGTGATGGCGGACCTTTATACACTGAAAACAGCAAAGAAGGACACAAGATATCTTTTGCCCGTACACTTCCTCATGAAGGTACTATTTTGGAGGAAGATTATGTTGAAGTTCTTGATTACGAAAAAGCTACTTCGCTTATTGAATCTTTCAATAAGTTTTCAATCGGGTTATGTTCCTGCCGACATGAAAAACATCACATTGATGAAAAAAAATGTAATGTCCCTCTGGATACTTGCACATCATTTGGTTTTGGAGCAGACTACCTCATTCGGAATAACTTGGCAAAAGAAGTCTCCAAAACAGAAATGCTTGAGCATTTTGCCCGATCAAAAGAAATGGGGCTTGTTTTCAATGCCGATAATGTTCAGAAAAATATTACCTTTATATGTCATTGCTGCGGCTGTTGCTGTAACATATTGTTGGGAATTTCCAAGTTCGGTTATCCTAACGTAGTTGTAACATCCAATTACATAGCAGAAATTGATGAAAAATTATGCAACGGATGCGGCAAGTGTGCTAAAGCCTGCAAGATCGACGCCATCCAAATGGTTGCTATTGAAAAACCACAAACCAAAAAGAAAAAGGATGCCATCATAAATAAAGACTTTTGCATTGGCTGTGGAGTTTGTGTTCTCGCCTGCCCGACAAAAGCAATGAAACTCAAGAAGCGCGAAAAGCGTGTTATTCTGCCGGAAACAACATTTGAAAGAATAATACTCCAGGCACTTAAAGCCGGTAATTTACAAAACCACATTTTCGATAATCCGCAGAGTAAAACGCAGGATTTCATGCGCGGATTTGTTGGAGGGTTCCTTAGAATATCTTCTGTCAAAAAAGCACTTTTAAGCGATGCTCTCCGCTCCACATTTCTGGCTACAATGAAAATGGGCATACACGTGCAAGGGAAAGGCTGGCTGACAAAATTATAATCGAATCATCAGGCCGCGGCTCTTTCCGAGGGCAAAGGTGTCTGCCTTTGACTGTTGAGAAATAATGGTTAAAGAAGGTATCATACCATTTCGATTTCAAAGGATA
>AWGX01000805.1 GCA_000495415.1 Smithella sp. ME-1
ATAAAAAACCACCTCGCCGGAACTTGGCGTATATTTTTGGGTCTGCGCATTCCATGAGCCCGCCGATACCGTTGTAGATATAATTAGGATGAATAATGCAAACAGGGATGCCGTCTTTACGAATCTGCCTTTTCTCATGAGATTGTCCTCCTTTTTTCGATCGGTGCATCGGCACCTGCCGTCATGGATCATACGGTGATCCATTTCTATTATAAACCGGAATTATGCGGCAAGACCGCCTTGCCGCCCCTTCCGGCTCGAAAACCTGACTTGAAAGACGTAATCAAACAAGTATTCGCCAGCCAAAGCTGTCATGAACAGGCTCATTTATAATTTTTTGTAACATAGCATGGATGGTAGAAAATTGACATACTCTCTTTCAGGAAGGCTTTCACTTTTTCCTTAAGCTGTAAAATACACGGTTCAAGCCTGAAGATTTCAAACCGTATTCATTGATCAGGCCTGACCATCCCACTCACGCTTTGTATTTGACACAGGCATGAACGTTGATTGCGCGGAATGCTGGATGGGCCTGCATTGGATTCATTCATCCGAAGGTATGTATTTTTCACCCCGGACACCCCCCCTACACACCTGAAACACACATATGCCGGGGCATGGGTCCCATCTCCAGGGTACCGTGTCTGTGACTCACGCCCTGACAAAAAAATTTCCCCAGCTACCCCCGGGTTGTCCCATGCACGATCTGCCTATATAAAACTTCATCGCGAAAAATTTTAGAAAAATTTGAGGAAACACAGGGAGGTATTATCTTGTAACTTTTAATTATGACTCAACTTTCGGGTTTAGATTTCACTCGTAATAATTTTGTTCTTTGACAGATTGACATACGCAAGAGCTGCCTCCATTATCATATCAAAGAAAGATTGTGCTGTTTTCTCACAGTAAGAGCCCATTTTACGAATGCCTTCCACCGCAAGGGAAAGGATTCGATACAATGCCTCGATGAAGGATATGTCGTTGAGTTCATCACAACATGCGTAGAAGAGATCGCCAAAGGTTCGATCATCCGTTTCCATTCGACATTGATAAGCCAGGAACATATAGCGCATGAACACAATGGTCGTATGGGCGATCAGTGCATCGTAGTCCCTGCACTGAATCTCTTTTGCCAGTTTAAGATGTTGCTTGGCCATTTTAAAGAACACTTCGATATCCCACCGTTTACCGTAAATTCGAACAACATCTTCGTCAAGAAGGTGGATATCGGTGGACAGCAATGCAAGCCAGTCTTTCTTGCGGCGGTCACGGACAAAAACCACCTTGGCCCTGCGTTCATCTGTGAGCGTAACGATAACGCTGGTGAGAATCCGTGCACGGCCCCGACGCTTTTTTAGACATCGGTAGAGACTCATCAGGTCGCAGCGGCGATTCCCGTAACCGTAGAGAACCTTGGGCGTTTTCTTTACCATGCAGATAACCGGCCTATATTGACTGACCGTGACAATGGTTTTCGGCATGGCGAACCAGCTGTCCATGAGAATGTAGCGAGCGTCGATACCTGCAGCGAGAGCCCTTTTCACCATGTCCGCAAGGTGCTCTGTACTCTTGATCGTGGCCTCTCTACGCCGCTCATAGGCGCAACAGCGCTTGTCAACGATCTTGGTGCCCTCGCAGAATCTCTTGGCGGCATCAGTCGATGAGAGAAGCGCAAAATCCAGGGGGAGGCAACTAACACCATCGGACCAGCATAGGGTGAGCATACGAAAACCCCGAATGAAACGACCAGTGGTATGATCTTTCACACGGCTGAGCAACTCCACCATTTTGGATCGTGACCGGTCATAGGTGCTGTCGTCAATGATCAGAACGGACTCCCTCTCGTCACCGGTGAGCCGATCGAAGAAACGATACAACCGGACGCCAATGGTCAGCAGAACCCGACGCCAGTTCGATCGCGGCCCCTTGAGCACATCATAGGCCGCATCCTTGCCGAAGGGAAGATCCTCGTTGATGACGATGCCACGGAAGAAGTTCTTTCCCAGGAATGGCAAAGAAAAAATGGGCTTTATCAAAGAGCGAACGGTGTAACCGTGCCGCTTCCGCACGCCGCAGCGATGAAGCACGGTCGGTATATGGAAGTGGCTGAAAAACTCGTCAATCTTGTCAGAAACATGTACATCCGCTTGAGTTTTGGAGGCAATACTGATACGGTCCATTTAAGCCCTTTCATTTTGATATTATTTTGTTTTTTCGCAAAAAAACTATAAATCAAAAGACTGGGCTTTTCAAGCTTTATTATTAATTATTTCAATATGTTATGCCTTATTAGACCTCATATTTTTTAAACCCGAAAGTTGAGTTATGATTATATCTTATGCCGATAGCATGGGGTAGAAGGGGTTCAATCCAGTACGATCTTGGCAATCTCTGTTATCTTCTTCACCTGCTTGGACCGTTTGTTTCTCAGTAGTTGCCACAATTCCAAGGATTCAAAGGGGCTCTCGGATAATGCTGCAATTTCTTGCCCGTCAAAATTAAATAATTCTGACATTCTTATTTTCAGGGCCTTCGATATTTTTTCGATGGATTCTAACGAGGGAGCTCGTTCGCCTCTTTCTATCCGGCTTATCGAGTCAACACTGAGGTTCGTTTTTTCTGCCAAGCGTGCCTGGGTCATCCCTGCTTTGTTGCGTAGCTGGAAAAGATGCACACCAAATATTTTCTTGATCGTTGTCATGTTCCCACCTTTTAAGGGCAGGATATATGAAGAATAAACTGCATGGAAGGGACTGAAAGTCACTGATGAATAATGATGTTGATGCTTGTTGACGCCTGCAAATCGGGCGCGGTCCTGATTGCCTTCAGGGGTTTTGAGGACAGAAAAGCCCTTTCCCAGCTTTCCCGCTCCACGGGGACGCATGTTGTCGCGGCATCCACCAAAGGATTGAAAGGCAAGGCGGCGGGAGTCAGTGATACCGTTACCGTCCGCAAACTGATGGGATATATCGAAGAGCAACTCCCTGAAATCACCAAGAAATACAAGCAGGAGGCGCAGTTTCCGGTGGTGGATTCCCCCGGCATGGATTTTCCGCTGGTGACCATGAGACAGAAAAAACCAAATCGTTGATGATGCCGATCCTGGCAGGTCTTGACTTTGTGTTGTTCAGATGCGGCAACTATTTTCAGTCGGTTACATTTTGTAACCGTTTCAATGTCCTCTTTTTTAATCTTTCTTTAAGCTTACTTACAATGGATCTGACGGAAAAAATCACGAGACCCGCCGCCGCCACCCTCAAAGCTGTTTCTGTAAAGCAATATACCAACGCCACCGCAATTTAAATCGTCATTAGTTGTAATTTCCATCAGTCGGAAGCAAGCTTTTTCTGGTGCCTCTACGCGTTTTCCTTCAACTGCTATATTTCCAATAATCGCATATTCCTCTTGGCGGCCAGAAAAAACCACCGGGAAATCGTGGCTGTCCACACTCATAATTCCCTTCATCGTTACCCGCTCGTCTTGCCGTAGATAATGCCCACGAATTCTGACCTCTACGATAGCCGGTCCATAAAAGTATTGGGTGCTAAAAGAGGTTTCTTTTTTGATCGCAATTGAGATGGAGTCATGAGGTATGGGACGAATAGGCGCGTCACGCTTCAACCCATGATAATAAGTGTTGCCATTTAATGTTACCTTAAAGTCAATTGCCTTGACTGCAGAGCATTCCCGATAAGTGCCATAGCTACAAGAAACCTCACCCCTTGCCGGTATCTCCTGAGCTGAGCAAGAGGAAAGAATGCTTCTAAATGAATCGTGACCAGCCGAAAAATCTGCTCTTTGTGAGAGCTCGTTAATTTTTAGTGAAAAAGAGCTGTTATTTTTAATTGTAAGCTGTGCAGTACCGTCATCTTTATCCTTGAAAAAAATGGCGTAGTCAAGATTTGTATCGATTGCCATATTGCTATCAAAGGCTTTTTGTGGTGCAACGGGCTTGCTGGAGGTGGAAGCGCCCTGGATGTCGTAAGAAGCAATGGCAGATAATGGGTAGGTTTGAGAAGCTACAATTCTATTTTCAACTCGATGGAAAACACTAAAAACAATGGTTGCTATACCAGTTCTTGCCGGTAACGGACGCGTTAATGGGTAATTTTTTCCTGCTCTAGCGGCCGGAAGCGGTATATCATTCCCTGAAAATAGTACGTTACCAGTTCCGTCATGCACTGCAGACTTTACAACATAAACATTGCTCTCAATGGACTGGCTGATTGTTAAATCTACAGCCCAGGCTCCGGGCGAGTTAGTTGAACTCTGCGACAGTTTAAAATTGGAAAATTGAAACTCTACGGCGGATGGCTGAAGCCGCTTCAATGCCTTTGGATCTATCTTTAAATTCTTTATCTGTTCGAGAGTGCCTGCAATACTGCTACCCAGCGATCCACATACCCAGAAAGTAGTCATCACGATTAATATCAAATGGGCCTGAGGCTGTCTTCCTGTACTCAACAAAACACCAATCGTCACAAGCATGCTTCCTTTCAAACGATAACTCGTGACTGCATGGGGGAATATCCCTTGACTTGATAAAACTGCGCTCCTATACTCCGAACCGTCAGAATCAATGTCTTATCTAAAAGTAAAAATATCTCCGGATGACTGAAGGAATTAATAAAAAATCTTTCACTATGAACGGGAGTAAAGATAATGAATAGAAAAGTCATATTCGCAGCTGGTTTATTCACCATATCAATACTTTTTATATTTGCGGGAGCGATAAAAGCCCTCGCGGAAAGCCCGGAGATTTTTCCTCAAACAGGTCATGCAAAAATATCCTATATAACAAGCCTTACCATCAGCGCTGATGGCAGGTTTCTCGCATCTGCTGACAATCATCTCGGAGCTAGCAATGTAAAAATCTGGGATTGGACAAGCAGCAGGGAATACAGAACAATTATACTGAATGAACCTGGATTCTATTATCACATGAGATTTTCCTATGACAACAAGGAACTTCTGATTATGGGAAGCGACAATATCATTACTTTAGATCTGATTACGGGAAAAGAAATAAAAAAAATTGACATAAGAAATGAACAGCAAAAAAACAATCCTGATGCTGTCTTAACTAAATACGGACTTACCAGCTACAGCCCGGCGCTGAAATTTCCGGTGGGCTCATATCCCCATGTGGTAAAGAAATTCCCCAACGGCAAGCTTGCCTATGCTTTCAACCTCGGAGAATCCTCATTTGATTTTTACAGAATATCAGATGGAAAGAAAATTTTGCAGATAAGGGAAAACAAGGAGGATTATGTCAAACAAATTGCTGATGATTTTTCCAATTACCAGCAGGATTATATCGGAGCATGGCTGAACAACGCAATTTTAACGCCTGATTACAAATACCTGGTAATTGGCGGCAACTGGCAAGAAGAAAAAAGACCTACCATAAAAATCTATGACGTCAATACGGGGGTAAAAGTAAGAGAGTTAGGCGAAATCGCCACGACTAATACCGCTCTTATAGGTAAACCATTCAACCGGTATCTGATGAATTTTGACTTTGGAAAAAATTCACACGTGATCATCTGGGATACCCAATCTTCGGGCGAGCCTCTGTTTTTCCAGAAAAAGGGTAAAGGCCGCTTTGGTGAAGAATACAAATTCTATGAAAAAAACATTGTCAAAGACAAGGATGGGGTAATTCTCCTGTCGAAGGAAAGCCCTTCTGTGGACGGGCATTATCTGGCAAAATTAAACAAGGGCAACTATACTATTGGATTGCATGACAAAAAATCAGATAAAGAAATTGCCCGGTTTATAAGTTTTACCGACGGCGAATGGGTCGTCATCACACCGGAGGGTTATTTCAATGCCTCGCCGGGCGGCGCCAAACACTTAAATGTCCGCGTTGGCATGAATGTCTATTCCATCGACAACTTTTATGAAAAATTCTTCAACCCGGTTTATGTCGCCTCCGTCCTGCAGGGTAAAAAGGTGGAAGGGCTGGCCGACATCCGCCGCGGCATTAAACCGCCGCCCGATGTGCGGATTGTTTCTCCGAAGCCCAATGACAGCTTCAATACCGACACCATTACCATCAAAGTCGCGGCCAAAGATACGGGCGGCGGCATCGATGAAATACGGCTGTATCACAACGGCAAGGCGCTGGGAGATGATCAGCGTGGAGTAAAGCTTGGCGGAACCGGCGCCGACAAGGTACGGGACTTCACCGTGACGCTGGTTGACGGCCTCAATACCTTCCGGGCGGTTGGATTCAGCTCCGACCGGACGGAATCGAACCCTTATGAAATCGCAGTTCGGCTTGCCGCGCCATCCAAAGATGTCTCGCTTTATGTTTTTGCCGTAGGCATCAACCAATACAGAAACCCGGCCCTGAACCTCAATTATGCCGTGCCAGATGCCAGGGCAATTGTCAGCTTCTTCCGGGACAAGGGGAAATTGTTCAAGAAGGTTCATGTCATCGAGATTTACGACGAGCATGCCACAAAAGAGGGGATCATGGCGAAGATGAAGGAGCTGGAAAAGACCGATCCCCAGGACGCCGTTCTGATTTATCTGGCCGGCCATGGCGAGAACGTAAAAGATGTCTGGTATTTGATCCCCCATGAGCTGACCTATCCGGAGCGGGAAGACTACGTTCAGACCAAGGGGCTGTCCTCGACGGAACTCGCCGCGGCCATTAAGAATATTCCGGCGCAGAAAATGCTCATTTTGGTGGATGCCTGCAAATCGGGCGCGGCGCTGGTTGCCTTCCGCGGTTTTGAGGACAGAAAGGCGCTCTCCCAGCTTTCCCGTTCCACAGGGACGCATGTTGTCGCGGCATCAACCAAAGACCAGTTTGCCGCCGAGGTCAAGGAACTTGGTCACGGCGTGTTTACCTATACACTGCTGGAAGGATTGAAAGGCAAAGCGGCGGGCGTCAGCAACACCGTCACCGTCGGCAAGCTCATGATATATATATATGACCAACTGCCTGAAATAACGAAGAAATACAAACAGGAGGCGCAGTTTGCGGTTGTGGATTCCCGCGGCATGGACTTCCCGCTGGCGGTTGTAAAATAAAAACCTACGGAATTCATGCCGTTGCCTCTATCGGAAATTTTCAAGGGCGCATCGCCGTGTTGCAGACATCGGCTGCGGGGAAAGCTGACCAGAGCAACCGCATACCCCGTTCAACAGCATCAACGTCCCCCGTTTTTCGCATGAATATTGTCCCTTGACACGAGAAAACAGCCCCTATACTTCGGCCCATCAAAAGGAATACCTTATTAATCCTTTCTTAGAGGAATTACGGAATGAAGAATTTTATTGCAATCTTGATAACACTGTTTTTACTAATGCCCGTTTGCGGCTTTACTGAAATCAAAGACATCATCTCCGAAGGCGATTACAACATGGGAGATGGCGAAACGCCGAGTGTAGCTGAAAGCCGGGCATTGCTGAATGCCAAAAGGATCGCACTGGAACAGGCAGGAACCTATATTGAAAGCTATTCCAAGATTAAAAACTTTCAGTTGGTAGAGGATGAAGTAAAGGTTCTGACCGCGGGGATGATTGAGGTTACGATTTTAGATAGAAAGAGGACGATTGTCGGCGACGGTCTTCTTTTCTGGGTGAAGATTAAAGCAAAGGTTAAACTTGACAAGATGGAGGATATGGCAAAGACCGTCAAAGATAAGTCAATTATTGAAGATTATAAGAAGATACAGCAGGAATATGAAAAGAACCAAAGGGAAATGGAAAATCTGAAGAATGAGTTGGCTCTAGCACGGGAAGAAACGGCAAAGAAAAAAGTGGAAACACGAATTGCCGCTGAGGAAAAGCTGTTTCAAGCCAATGAGTGGTATGAAAAAGGATTAAAACATACTATAGGCCGTGAAGATGACAAAGCCATTGAGGAATATACCCAAGCAATTGCTTTGAACCCGGATTTAGTCGAAGCATATATCTACAGAGGAGCTGCTTATTATAATCGTGGTACATTCTCCAGCGATTCGGCACAGTATGAACTGGCTGTGAAGGACTTCCGCAAGGTTGTTGCCATGAAACCGGGAACTTATTCGGCTAATCTTGCCCAAGGAGCCATATACGTCTATCAGAATGAATATAAGAAAGGAATTGAAGAAATCAACAAGGCCATAGCCTTGAACCCGGATGAAGGCATGGCCTACGTCATACGGGGATTCATCTATATGCAGGAGAAAAACAAAGATCCGGAAAAGGCAATTGCGGATGCCAGTAGGGCGATTGACATAGGAGGTCTTTGGGCTGCCATGGCCTACTCGAACCGTGGTGTAACATTATTGTTTGAGAAAAAACAGTATGACAGGGCGATTGATGATTTAAGTAGGGCCATAGAAATGACCCCGCGCAACGCGCCTGCTTATCTGGCGCGGGGAATCGCCCTGGCATTTAAAGGCGAATTCAATCGGTCCATAGAGGATGTCAATCGGTCCATAGAGTTAAATCAAAAAATTCCCATCGCATACAACGTGCGCGGCTTAATCTACGCTCAAATGAAGAATCCAAGGGCCATCGCCGATTTTCAAAGAGCATGCGACATGGGATTTGCAGAGGGATGCAGTAACTGGGAAAAATCGTTAAAGAATCGTTAACTTATCAAGAGATCTTCTAAATAAGGAAGCAGGGGGCACAAAATACAAACATCCCTACTCTATTTCGATCGTTAATCTTCAGCTGAACCCTATTCATGAATCCATTGACTCGTAGGTGACAGAGATAACCAGCACACGTCCTCCTGGTTAAGCAGTACGGTTTGTAATCTGCTACAAAATCAATCCGGTACAAGGTGCTCAGGATGCTTCTTGCCAGGGGAAAGATCACGAAGGAAATAATCGCCATGCTCTCCACATGGCGGCATTCCGGTTTCAATGTTTTCTGCGGCAACCGCATCTCGCCCACTGATGATACGGCTATGGAGAATCTGGCCCGCTACATCATTCGGGCGTCATTTTCCCAAGAGCGGATGCAGTACCTCGACCAGGAGGGGAAGGTCGTCTATATGGCCAAGGACGGCAAAAAGACGAAGATATTCCCCGCTCTGGAATGGCTGGCCGCCATGTGCTCGCATATCCCGAACCGGGGAGAGCAGATGGTGCGTTATTACGGATACTACAGCAATGTCTCACGGGGAAAAAGGAAAGAGGCGGGAACTGATGATGATGTCCCCTGCATCCTCGATGCGCAGGGGGATGAGAAAACCTTCCGGCGGAACTGGGCGCGCCTGATTCAGAAGATCTACGAAGTCGATCCCCTGGTCTGCCCAAAGTGTCAGGGCGCCATGCGGGTCATCGGCAGCATTGAAGACCCATCCGTCATCCGGGCCATCCTCGAACACCTGGGATTATGGCTGGCAAGAGCAAGGCCGCCGCCCAAAATCCATGACCCGCCTGTCTGCATACACGGTACAGGCAGGTCGGCTACCCCCTCCATCGCGGATGACGTCCCGCAGATCCCCCTTCATGACGATCACTTCTACGGGGACCCTCAATACT
>AWGX01000806.1 GCA_000495415.1 Smithella sp. ME-1
CTTAAGTTATAACTGGAGTTATGAACATGGCAGTCGCGGATGTTTTTGATATTGAAAAGAAAAAAGTTGCCCAGGTTGATTTGAGTGACGCAGTGTTTGGCGCTGAAGTCAACGAGGCTATTATATACGATGTGGTTAAGATGCAATTAGCATCACGCCGCTCAGGTACTGCTTCCACTAAAACCAGGAGTGATGTCAGCGGTGGAGGTAAAAAACCATGGCGACAGAAGGGAACGGGTAGGGCAAGAGCTGGAAGCTCGCGATCTCCTCTCTGGAGAAGCGGTGGAACTGTTTTCGGGCCACATCCCAGAGACTATTCTTATAGCATACCAAAGAAAGTGCGCAAGAAAGCTATAATTTCTGCTTTAAGTATGAAATTCAAAGATAACAAGATGTTGATATTGAAAGATTTTCCCATGGAGAAAATAAGTACGCGCATTTTTAAGAGTGTCGCTGATCTCTTTAGCCTGAAGAAAGCGCTGTTTGTTATAGATGAAAACAATGAAGTTTTACTAAAATCATCAAGAAATATAAAAAACATTAAGATGATCAGATCGGAGGGTATTAATGTTTATGATATTCTTAATCATGAGCATTTGATACTTCTTGAGCCCTCTGTGAAAAAAATTGAGGGAGCTTTGTTGGCATAATGGAAGTACATCAAGTTATTAAAAAAATACTGATTACAGAAAAAAGCACTATAGCGCGGGATGAATCGAACAAGTATTTCTTCGAAGTCGATCGTAAAGCAAATAAAGTTGAAATCAGCAAAGCTGTAGAAAAACTATTTAAAGTCACGGTTGCGGATGTCCGCGTTATAAACATTTTAGGAAAAAAGAAAAGAGTCGGCCGGACCGTGGGACAAAAGAGATCCTGGAAAAAAGCGATCGTAACTCTGGCTGCCGGCAATCGCATTGAAGTTGCCGAAGGCGTATAAGAACTAGTGTAAGGATTGAGCTAATGGGAATTATCAAATACAAACCAACATCACCGGGCAGAAGATTTCAGAGTGTTTCTGATTTTGCAGAGATTACTTCTGCTGAGCCAGTGAAAGGCCTGCTGAAACCTTTGAAAAGAACAGGTGGTCGCAATAGCTATGGCAGGATTACATCACGGCACATTGGTGGTGGCCATAAACGCAAATATCGGGTGATAGATTTCTGCCGCAATAAGGCTGATATACCGGCTAAAGTTGCCGCTATTGAATACGATCCAAACAGATCGGCAAGAATTGCTTTGCTCAATTACCGTGATGGTGAAAGAAGATATATTGTAGCGCCGGCACAGGTTAATGTTGGAGATATTTTAGTCAGCGGCGATAAGGCGGATATTAAGCCGGGAAACGCAGTTCCTTTAAAGTACATCCCTTTGGGTTCTTTAATTCATAATGTGGAGTTGAAGGTTGGTCGTGGCGGACAATTAATCAGATCTGCTGGAGCCTATGGTCAATTGATGGCCAAAGAAGGAAATTATGCGCAAGTTCGGCTTCCGTCAGGTGAAGTGCGCAAAATATTTATTGAATGCATGGCAACTATCGGACAGGTAGGAAACAATGAGCACGAAAATATTAGCATCGGCAA
>AWGX01000807.1 GCA_000495415.1 Smithella sp. ME-1
CTTATAGCAGAGTCTCTTCGTTTGTCAATAATCAAATGTAATGAGTCCCGGGTTACAGAAGCAAATAACCAAAAGTTATTATAGGCTCAATAGACGTAATGAGACAAGCTGAAAACGAGTGCAACGAAGTTTGAAGCGTAAGTCGAATTATCCAATCCCGATTTATCGGGATCGGGAATTATCCCGGGAGCGAAACGACGCGGGAGATAATATCGCTGATATTGAGATTCATACCCGCGATTAGTCTCAGAAATGACGTAATCTTTCAGTGGATTTGACAAATTTCAACTGTTTGATTGCCGCCAGGACTTGATTGAGTTGGCTTAAATTATTAATATCGATTACAAAATTGCAAATAGCAACCATATCGGTTGTTTCTATCTGCGCGTAACTTATATTGATGTCAAAAGATGAGATTATGGAACTTACTTCCGTCAAGACACCCTTGATATCATCACATATAATTTTAATGTGGACGGGATAAGTATTTTCTTCCCTGACGTTCCATTGTATATCGACAATCCTTTCTTTATCCATTCTTTTAATGTAGGGGCAATTATTTGTGTGCACGATTATACCGCGCCCCCGTGAAATATAGCCCGTTATTTCATCGCCGGGAATGGGATTGCAGCACTTAGCAAAATTTATCAGAACATCGTCCATATATTCCGCGCCAATAAGCGATACACCCACGGAAGGCGATGCAACTTTTCTCTTTTTTATCCTATCGGTAACAGGTTCCTCAACTCTGACAGACTCTCCTGCCAGAAAACTGTTAACTATCCTTCTGGCTGAAATCCGGCCAAGACCTACCTGTGAAATTAATTCATCCAGAGTATTTACGGAACACTCGGTGAATGCTTTTTTAATTTCATCGGACTTGACATAACTGCTGAATTTTAAATTGTGTCTCCTGAATTCCTTCTCCAGCAAATCACGCCCCAGAACCAGACTGTTTTTCTTCTCTTCCAAATTAATCCAGTTTCTGATTTTGGAAATTGCTCTTGTTGTTACTGCATGCTTAAGCCAGTCTTTACTGGGATGATGACCAGCCTGAGTTATGATTTCAACTGTTTCGCCATTTTGCAGCCTATATTTTAACGGAACAATGC
>AWGX01000808.1 GCA_000495415.1 Smithella sp. ME-1
GTCTTGGCCGGAATCCAGGAAGATCTAAACAAGTAAGTACCTCTTCTTTTACCCTCTTTTTAGGGTATTACCTCTTTTCGCCCAGCGGGCACCTGGTCCTCTACCAAGACATGCCACATCCCCATTTTGTTGTTTCGCGCGAAGAACCTTCCGTATCATGTCATGGCTAACACCTGGGCATGCACGTTCAAGACCGGCAAGTGTGAACTCGTTAGGGCATGATTTGATTGCCGCTTCTATAATTTCCGTTTTGGCTCCGCGAGGGCTTTCTGTAATATCTAAACGGCTTTCGAATTCGCGGTAACCGGTCTTGAGGATAAACATCAGGTAGTTGATGTACGGCCATGGATCATGTTTGCTTTTGTGCCATCCTTGTGAGCTCTGTTCAAGGGTTTCGTAGTATCTCTCTTTGTTCTGTTCGATCAGGCGCTCCAGGCTTATGTATCTGCCCACTTCATAACCCAGATGGTAACATTGCAGTAAAAACAGAAGACGCGAGACTCTACCGTTTCCGTCGCGAAAGGGATGAATGCAGAGAAAATCGAGGTTGAAGGCTGCAAGTGCTACGAGAGGGTGTACCCATTTTTCTTTCAGGGTGCGACCCCAGAGAAATACAAGTTTTTCCATGTACACTGGTGTATCGGATACCGGCACTGTTTTGAAACGGATTCGCTCACGACCGTCCCGGTACTTTTCAATGATGTCTCCGTCTTTTTCTTTATATTTTCCGGCATCCCAAATTTCGCCGCGTATTATGCGGTGCAGTTTCAGGATAGTTCTGATAGAAATGGGAATCCTGGCTGCATCTTGATGAATCAGGTTTAGCGCTTCACGGTAACCGCGGACTTCTTCTTCATCGCGGTCATGTAGTAATGGTTTGCCGAAGATGATCGTGCCCACACGCTTTTGATCAATTTCGATACCTTCAATCCGGTTTGAAGAAACAGCGCTTTCAATCAGGGCGTGTTCGCGTAGCGCTTTTAATCGCTGTGGAACTTGTCTTGTATACAATTTCTGCCGACCCCGTGCTTCGGCAAGGTCTGCGATGTACCAGGCCGTTGATGCCGGTATTGTTTCTGGTTTTAAAGAAAATTGTTTCAAAGTTTCCATTTTATTAAGATTTAAGTACCTTTAAAAACATGTGAATGGTGAAGATAGAAGTTTA
>AWGX01000809.1 GCA_000495415.1 Smithella sp. ME-1
TTGTAGCAACTATAATTTTCTTTTACCAAATAACAAAGGAGTCCTATTTACGCCCCGATACCGTGTTATAACCGACTTCACGGTTTCCAAAGAAGGTGCGTGTGTCTTTCCTTCAATCAATGACTGGATGGATGCCCGATGAAGGATACAATCTATTTCCGCAATGTGCATCGGATATCGCTCAACAAACTTTATAATGTCATTATTGCTCGTTGGGTTTGGCAATATATTGCGTGCCCAGTGCTCTACTTGCATTTCTTCCGGCGGATATTCCAGTTTTAAATGGGCGTGAAACTCAAGGGGGATATTGGATTCCGGACATTGATGCATGACCAGGCAACAGAGGCCGCGATATTCACGCAATTTATTGAGAAAGGCTGCAACTCCGGTTTTTACTGATAAATTGTTTTCCATATCTTTTTTATCGCCGGTTTCATTCCAATTTATAGCGCCGTTGTAATCAACAATGAGCAGTAAATGAGCTTCTTCGGTTGTCTGGCTGAAGGCATAGTCAACAAGCTTGATTTTTTCATGAGTCACATTGTCCTTGAGTTCATTATCTTTGTAGAAGGTATCCAGATCGCTATATTTAAAAGCTTTAACCTTCAGGCCGCATTCAGCTGCAAAAGCGTCTGCGGCATGAATACCAGTCTCCAGAAATACATCGCTGAAAAGAATGTTAAGTCCCGCTCCTTTTTTTTGCGCATATTTAAAAGCTTCGGCCATATTCTTCAATTCAGTTTTTTGCTTATCGGCCAACGGCAGATTATCAATTGTTTTCGCAGGTTCATAAGTCTTACAAAATTTGTCACTTTCAATCATCTGCTTTGTCTGTAAATCTGCTGACTGTTCCAGCACTTGCCTGGTTATAATATAGTTGCCTTTGTCATCTGGTTCGGCCAGGTTTGCTGCCAGAAAGATGGTGTTTTTGATGAGGCCTCCGCTGAAAGGATAACGGCGATTCAGCGCGTTTAAATCAACGTCCGGAGCAAACTTGACAAAATTAGGAAAAAGCACCTGCCAGAT
>AWGX01000810.1 GCA_000495415.1 Smithella sp. ME-1
TACTGGAAATCAATCCCTATCATCCCTCGTTGCGCTTACATAAATTACGGGGGAAACTATCCGAATTATATTCAGTATCCATAAACATTTCCTATCGCGTTACCATTATCTTCCTGATCAAAGATGATAAAATTATTCCCATTGATATCGGCAGTCATGGTGAAGTTTATTGACTGCAATGCAGGTTATTAGTTTACGTAGGCCGGTATCCAGGAAAAATAAAAAACTGGATTGCCCGGTCAACGCCAGGCAATGACATCATTTAATTTTACCGCCAGCCGAAATCAAGATTGAGATCACTGGGCGCTTCCAGTTCAACATTATTCTGAATAGTTTTTTTCTGGCCGGCGGGAACATTCAGCAACCATACAAATTTGCTATGATCTTTTTCCACCGGTTCCGGATTCTGCTTGAAGTTCAACTTTATTCTTTTATCGCGTGCCTGCGGTACCGGTTCTTCGATGCGCAGTTTAATGTCGGCATCGCCGGAATTCTTTGCTTCAATCAGCCATTGCCAGCTTCTGGTTTGTTTATCCTGAAAAATTGTTTTTTCGCCGGACTGATCCGCTAACGTTGTGGAGGTAACGGAAACAAGCGGGCTTGTTCCCAAAAAGAGCTCTCCTTCGGAACCGGCAAAGGAAAATTCACGTTTGCCCAGTACAGCC
>AWGX01000811.1 GCA_000495415.1 Smithella sp. ME-1
GGGATATCATGGCCGCTGATCCGGGCTGTTGGAGAGGCCCAAATGGAAAATTTGAGACTTAAAAAACATGTCTAAAAAAGTGATTACTGAAGAAGAACTAAGTCGATACAGCCGTCAGCTTCCTCTTATCGGCGAGGAGGGACAGGAAAAACTCAAAAAGACTAAAATCCTGATTGCCGGAGCAGGAGGTTTGGGTTCGCCGATAGCCACAT
>AWGX01000812.1 GCA_000495415.1 Smithella sp. ME-1
AAACGTACGGCGCCGTAGACGGCGGCGGCAAGACCATCCTGAATCTTGGCACGGCGCCCGTGGGATCCATCGGCAAACCGCCCATGAAGGTCAAGTATCGCATTGTTGATGCCGATATGAACGATGTTCCAGACGGAACACCCGGTGAGCTGGTCTTTCCGGTTTCCGGCAAAAAGAACACTTCTTCGGTGGAGTACTATAAAAACGAAAAAGCATCGTCGGAAAAAATGAACAAAGGCCACATTTTCACCGGCGATCTTATAAAACGGGATACCAATGGTTTTCTTTACTTTATCGGAAGAAATACCGAGTCCATGCGGATCAAAGGCGAAAATGTCTCGGCCTTTGAGGTCGAGCAGGCGATCCAGAAACATCCCGACGTCCTGGAGGCTGCCGTTTATGCCGTACCCTCCGAACTCGCCGAGGACGATATAATGGCATCCATAACGCTTGTGGAAGGCAAAGTGTTAAAGGAGACAGATCTGATCGAATACCTGAAAGAAAATCTGCCTAAATTTGCCGTTCCCCGCTACGTGAAAATAGCCCCGGAACTTCCCAAAACGGAAACGCACCGGGTCAAGAAAAAAGAACTGGAAGTTTTGAAAGTTGTGTCAGGTACTTGGGACGAAAGCAAAAAGGCCTATGTATGACGGTTTCAGATAAAAACCGAATAATAAAATTTGATTTTATTTCATAAAAAAAAGGAGGCGGCAGCTATGGGTAACGTAAAAACGGGGTTCTGGCAGAAGATGTTTTTTGTCGGATCTCTTTGGAATATCGGTATCGGGCTTATCGGCCTTTTCTTTTACGATTTTTCCATCAAGATGTTCTTCGGATCTCAGGCGGTAACATCTAATCTCCTCGCTCTGATTTTTTTCAGGTTCTTTATGCTGGCGGTGATTATCTTCGGTGTCGGCTACTACATCGTCTCGCGCGATCTTTCCGGCAACCGCGCTGTTATTTGGATGGGGCTTACGGCAAAGTTGATTATTTTTTTCACGTTCGTCTATTACTATGTCCAGCAACAGGCCACGTTGTTTTCAGTTATAGCCTGTTCGGGTGACTTTGCCTTTTCCATTTTATTCATTCTATTCCTTTATCAGACGAAGGATGGGATTTATTGACAGGGTTCTTTTTCCGCAAGTTGACACAGCAGCCGGAATTAAACCCGCCGAACAAATATTAATGTATAGGGATGAAATCAATGAAACAACCGAAACCTTTTCAATATCTTAAATGGAGCGCCAGGTTTCTGAATTTTGGATATTACCTTACCGCTTTTCCGAATTTCAGTTATTGGCTTCTCAGGCTTGCCCGGCCTATCTATGTCCAACGCGAAACTTTCTTCAACCGCAGGATCAGATACGCCGGCCTGATTCTTGGAGGAGGAATTCTTCCGCCTGAAGAAATCAGAGCCTACCATTACGGAGCGAAAGCCTTTGTCGATAATGTTCTATTCACGGTACATCT
>AWGX01000813.1 GCA_000495415.1 Smithella sp. ME-1
ATAAATTAATTACGACACAGTCTCTTCGCGAGAATGACAGAACAGCAACAATAATTACGCTGCCGGACCTTTTTGGACAATTTTCAGAAATATTTTTACAAACATTGCCGCCAGAAGCAGATAAATCAGAAAGAACATAATCAGGCTGAATGTTATTTGCCCCGCCGAGACTACCACTGACGCGGCATCAGACGTCTTCATCAGCTTATAGATAATCCATGGCTGGCGGCCCACTTCCGCTGCAATCCATCCTGTTTCATGAGCAATATGCGGCAGAGGTATCAGAAAAGGCAGGATGAAAAGATAAAATCTATTTTCATAAAGTTTGCCTCTCAAGAGCAGATACGCGCCCAGCAGTCCCAGAGCAATCATCAGCATACCGGCGGCCACCATGATATGATAATTCTGAAACACAAAGTTCACCGGCGGCCAATCTTCTTTCGGAAAATCATTTAATCCTTTTATTTCCGAGTTCCAGTCAAAGTTGTACAAAAAACTCAAACCCTTTGGGATATAAATTCCATAGGTTTTCTGGTTTTGTTCATCAACATACCCCACAGCGTAGATGGGAGCTCCCTTCATCGTGTTAAAATGGCCTTCCATTGCTGCCGCCTTCTCCGGCTGCATATCAATGACTTTTATTGCGTGAGCATGACCCGCTCCCAATTGGAGAAGCGGCGTAAGCGCAAAAAAAATGATGCCGATTTTGAGCATCATTTTAGCAGTCTCACCATGCAGCCCTTTTCTGACATAATATCCGGCAACACCTGCCAGCATGACCGCACTCGTCACCCAGGATGCCAAGATGGTGTGCACATACCTGACGATTGTTGAAGGATTAAAAACGGCATCGCTAAAATTTCCCAAAACAATTTTTCCAGCTTCATTTATAGTGTAACCTGCCGGAGTTTGCATCCAGGAATTGGCAACAACTATCCAGAAGGCGGAAAGATGACCGCCGATAAAAACCAGAAAAGCGGAAAACCAATAAACTCTGGGAGATACTTTGTTGCGGCCGAAAAGAAGCACCCCTAGAAAGACCGATTCCAGAAAGAAGGCAATCACGCCTTCAGCAGCCAATATCGGTCCGAAAATGTCTCCCACCGCCCGTGAATAGCCGGACCAGTTTGTACCGAAGGAAAATTCCATAACAATTCCGGTCGCCACGCCAATCACAAAAATCAAGCCCAGGAGCTTAACCATAAAATCAGTTATCTTTTTATAAGTTTCATCTTTTTTAATAAGATAAAGCGTTTCCGAGATGAGGATGATAAGAGCTGTACCCAGCGTCATAGCCGGGAACAGAAAATGGAAACCAACAGTAAAAGCGAATTGGATACGGGCGAGAAGTAATGCATCCATATACACCTCCAGCTTTTGGATGTCCTAACTTAGCCAATCGGATGCAATTTTTCAACAAATTAATTTTTGTTGTCATTTAATGTTTCAATGTATAATATTGCAAAGTGAATAAATAAATTTAATATTAAACAATCCAAATTTTAATTTAACAAGGAGGTTTACCATGGAAAAGAAATCCGTAATTTCAACAGGTGTCTTTTGTGCGTTTTTATTTGCTTTAATGGCTTTTTGTTTTTCACCGCAAATTTCTTATGCGGACGCGCCGAAAGATGTAAAAATCGAATATGATGCCGGCGCGCAAACCCTGGCAGTAACAATAACTCACAAATCACCATTCCCCGGTTTTCATCATATTAAAACCGTTGAAATCAAAAAAAACTCGGCGGTAGTAAGTACGAACAAATATGACAACCAGCCAAAAGAAGTCCCATTTACTTACACCTATAAAGTAAGCGCTTCAGCTGGCGATACGCTGGAGGCAACAGTATCCTGTAATATAACCGGAAGCAAAACCGCTACTATTACAGTATCAAAAGCAGTGGAAAAAATTTGACATAGATAGTTCCGGCATATCGTATTGCTGTTGTCGAGCTTTCACGGGGGATTTGGATTAGCTCATGCAAAAAAATAACTGGGATATAGTAATAACCGGTGGAATGCTTGTGACAATGTCTGCCGGAATGGAAATAATTGAAGATTCCCTGGTTGGCATTAAAGACGGTCAAATCTCTGCGGTTGGACGAAATAATGACCACGGATTTTCCAACTTCAGGGCAAAAGAAACAGTTGATGCATCCGGATGCATCGTCATGCCCGGATTAGTCAATACACATACCCATATACCGATGGTCTGCTTCCGGGGTATGGCTGATGATTTGCCGCTAATGGAGTGGCTGGGCAAGCATATTTGGCCGACGGAAATGCGTTTCGTCAATAAAAAAATGATCTACGACGGCGCCATGCTGGCTATGGCCGAAATGATTCTTTCCGGCACGACAACTTTTTGTGACGGCTACTTTTTTGAAGATACCACTGCAGAGGCGATCAGCGCTATCGGAATGCGGGCCGTCGTATCCCAGGGATTCGCCGATATATTCATGTCGGATGAGGCCAAGGCCGACAAAATGATGAACGTTGCCGAGCGCTTTGTAAACCGTTGGCAATCACATACACCGTTGATTACACCGGCATATTTTTGTCACTCTCCTTACACTTGTTCGCCCGCTACACTTATCCGGGTAAAGGAAGCCGCCCGCGAAAAAGGTATTCTATACCTGATGCATCTGCTCGAAAATAAAGATGAAACAAATACTATCATGGACCGATACGGTAAAAAACCTGTACAGCTTCTACATGATCTGGGTGTACTGGACGAAAAAACCATCGCCGTTCACTGCAATTGGGTTACCAAAGAAGACATGGCTGTTTTTGCCGATCTTGGTGTCAAGGTGTCGCATAATCCGGAAAGTTCTATGAAACTGGCATCAGGAGTCGCTCCTGTTCCCGAAATGTTGCGTCAAGGCATAACCGTAGGATTGGGAACGGACGGCTGTGCCAGCAACAATGATCTGGACATGATTAGCGAAATGGATTCGGCGGCAAAAATTCACAAAGTTACATCAATGGATCCCACCGTAATGAGTGCAGAAACTGTTTTAAGAATGGCCACCATCGAAGGGGCAAAGGTGCTGGGACTGGATAAATTTATCGGTTCCATTGAAACAGGCAAACGAGCTGATATTATTTTAGTAGACATAAACCAACCTCACCTCACCCCGCTTTATAACTACTATTCACAGGTTGTCTATGCCTCCAGAGGCGCGGACGTAAAGACCAGCATTATTAACGGCAAAATTGTTATGAAAGACAGACAACTACTTACCATTGATCATAAAACCGCAATGGATAATGTACGCAATATTGCGGCTGAAATAATCAGCCAGAAACAGCCTTAATACATCAGCGTAAAATAGCATTGACACAAATATTAATATTACCTATATTTTTTAGAATAAGAATTTACATAAAAAACTATGTTTAAAGGTCAATAATTATGAATATCATTGTTTCCGGTTCTCTTGCTTATGACAGGATTATGGACTTCCCCGGACACTTCTCCGATCACATTCTTCCTGACAAAATTCACATGCTTAATGTCTGCTTTCAGGTAGATGGTTTGAAAGAAAAATACGGTGGCACAGCGGGAAATATCGCCTATGCGCTCAAGTTAATGGGTGAAAATCCTCTTATCTATGCAACAATCGGCCATGATTACCACAAATATTTTAAATGGTTTGCAAAAAATGAAATATCCACGGAAGGCATAAAAATAATCGCCGATGAATTTACAGCCGGCGCGTATATTACAACTGATCGCGCTGATAATCAAATAACGGGATTCAATCCCGGAGCGATGAAGTACCAATCTACATTGGACTTTGACAAATTCAATCCACAGAATACGATAGTTATCGTTTCTCCCGGCAATTTCGATGATATGGTTAATTATCCGCGCGCCTGCAAAGCCAAAGGAATCGACTATATCTTTGATCCCGGACAGTCTTTGCCCATGTGGAATACCAAAAACCTGATCGAGGTTATAGAAGGATGTAGATTGTTAATAGTCAACGATTATGAACTTAGTCTGATTATTAAAAAAACCGGTTTATATAAAGAGGCCTTACTAAAAATGGCCGGCACAATCATTACCACTTTAGGCGAGCAGGGCTCACAAGTGTCAACACAATATAGTGAAATTGCTATTCCCGTCTTCAAACCAAAGAAGGTCGTAGATCCGACAGGCGCCGGAGATTCTTACCGTGGCGGTCTCCTCAGCGGGCTGGCCCGCGGCAAAGATATAGAACAAAGCGCGATAATGGGCAGTGTTTGCGCTTCTTTTGCCGTAGAAAGTTACGGAACGCAGGAATACAGTTTCACACCTGAAGAATTCAACGAAAGACTCAACGGTTAAACGTTTGCCACTTCACATTCATGGCAAGCAAATAAAAATTATTTTAAAGAAGGCTGGGTTTCAAGAATTATTTCTGTTACCCGGCCTTTTATATATTATTCTTCACCGGAGCCGATAAGGCGATAAATGTAAGCACCCAGAATACCGCCGGCAATGGGCGCAAGCCAGAAAAGCCATAACTGAGTAACTGCCCAACCTCCGGTAAAAAGAGCCACACCCGTGCTTCTAGCCGGATTAACGGAAGTATTAGTTACCGGAATACTAATCAGATGGATCAGCGTAAGACAAAGACCTATCGCGATTGGCGCAAATCCCTGAGGCGCAAGCTTATCGGTCGCACCCATTATGACAAGCAAAAACATCATCGTCATAACAACTTCCGTAATCAGCGCTGCCAGTAAAGAGTAACCTCCCGGCGAATGTTCTCCATAACCGTTAGAGGCAAAACCTGATGCCAAAGTAAAATCTGCCTTGCCCGTGGCAATGAGATAAAGAACTCCGCCCGCGACAATTGCACCCAGAACCTGGGCAATGATGTAAGGAATAAGATCCTTGGCAGGGAAACGGCCACCGGCCCAAAGCCCGAAGGACACAGCCGGATTCAGATGACAACCGGATATATGTCCAATCGCGAAGGCCATGGTCAGCACTGTTAAACCGAAGGCCAGCGCAACGCCCAGCAGACCAATACCAACGTTGGGAAATGCGGCAGCTAAAACAGCACTGCCACACCCGCCTAAAACCAGCCAGAATGTTCCAAAAAACTCCGCACCGAACTTTTTCATACTTTCCTCCTTTCAAGTGTTGAGGTAATGTTTGAATAAACCGGCAGAAATTTTTTATATTCTGCATTTATGTTTGAACAGTATACTCCCTTTTTCAGAAAAGAATAATATATAATTATAACGACAGGAATCTCTGCAAACCATTGTGCGTATTCATGACAGAGCTTAATCAGAATCTTTATAAGTATTTTTTTAAAAGTTCGTAATATTTTTTTTGTGATTAAAGAAGATCAGCAGAAAAGTGGCCAACGCTCCTGACACCGCGGTAAATTGCCAGTTATTGATTAAAGCCTGTCCGCAAGCCAGAGTAAAAACCATAAAAAACGAAGCAATAAAAGTAATCCGGACAATCCCGTAAACAATAAGCCAGATTACTGCCGAGGCAAGCGCAGCCCATGGCGCGACAAGAAGCGTAAAACCTAAATAATTGGCCACTCCTTTACCGCCATGAAAACCATGAAAACACGGGAAACTGTTTCCTAAAACAAGAAAAAAACCAGCCCATGGCAGCATTTGTTTTTCCAAAAAATAAATTGCAATAGCCGCTACAGCTATTGCCCTTCCAATATCCAATAAGAAAATAAATGCTGCCCATACAATTCCTGCCTGACGGTAAACATTTGTAGTTCCTGCATTACCGCTGAAGCTCAGACGGGGATCCTCCCTGCCGGTTAGTTTAAAAAAAATAATGGCAAAATTTATAGACCCGGCAAGATAAGAAAAAAGAAAAATTAATAATGCTTTTCCCATTATTATCCTTTTATTTTTATTTGTCATACCGGACTTGATCCGGTATCCAGCATTTAAATAATTCCTGGATTCCCGCCTTCACGAGGAATGACAACACCAACTCAGATTAATGTTCGGTTGTTTAAATACTTATTCTAATCCACTCGGGTACGCGCATTCGTCCCTTCGTAACATCCCTCATTTTAAGACCTTTAATATATTCACACATTACATCATCTTTATAAATCCATGCATCGAATATCAATATATCCTTGACCCTATTAACAGGAACAAGCCGTCCCAGATATTCTTCTCCTTTTTTTGTTTTCTGATAAATTATTCTTTTTTCAAATCCCACAGGAAAAGAAACAATACCGGCAAAGCGCTGACTCCAGATACAGGCTGCATGCATTATCGCATCCAAGGGGAAAGGCGAACCAAGCAAATCTTCATCGATTTCATGGTTTCCACCGGAAACATACGCCAACGCACCTTCAGAAGAAACCGATAGATCACCAACGATATTACGATAAGCAGTTCCGAAGGGAACCAGTTCACGGTAAATAGTACCTGACGGTATGCTGATACACTCCCCTTTTAGTTTGTTCACTGTATGGGTATGAGGCGTCATTGATGTTTTTGTATCAGCTACGCAAAACTCCACCCGCGCGTGTTCAACTTCGCGACTAATTTTTCCTGTTTTTGATTTCATGGAAGTTAAAAGTGATGCCGCAATAATTCCATTTCCGGAATTTTCCATATCAACAATCACCGGCTGGCGCTCAATATCCGGTGTAATTGTCAGAAAGCGTGAAAAGGCTGCGTTCTGCAGACAATTTATTTCTATTTGCGGAAAATTAGTTTTTACCCCTCTAGCTAAAACAATAAGAAATTCAACCGCGGGCAGAATCACATTACCTTCCAGATAGTGATCTCTTAGATAGGAATGTATCTCGATATTACAAGAATATCTTTTTTTATGATTTAAGCCGGAAATGATTTCCATAATTGAACCGTTTTCGGATCCACGGCCACAGGAGTGCCCGAAAGATTCAGTGCGCAATGCTTGGTAAAACCGGTACAAATTATTTTTCCCTTTTCCATGTGCGTTATAAGATAATCAAACTGCAAACGCACTCTTTCCAGGTTGACCGGCCGCGTGTGAATATACATCAAATCATCATAATAAAGAGGCTGATAAAAACTGATACCCATATCAAAAATAGGATAGACATAACCGCTTTGTTCTATTTCCTTGTACGGATAAGCAAGATCGCGCATTAGCGACGTCCGGCCGAATTCGAAATAACGAAGGTAATTGGAATGATAAACCACCTGAGAACGATCCGTATCAATATACAAAACTCTATACACCGAGCGATGCCAGACAAGACCTGTGGTAAGATCACGTACGTAACGTTCATCATTATTGTATAGTTCAGGTTTAAAAGGTTTGGGTCTCATTTCTATACTCCTCTGAAAATTACACAGCAATTTGTTCCGCCAAATCCAAAAGCATTGGAAAGAGCAATATCGTATCTTTGTTTGCGGGCTTCATTAGGAACGACATCAATATCGGAAAATTCGGGATCAGGTATATGATTAATCGTCGGCAGGATTATACCTTTTTTCATTCCTTCAATAGTTAAAGCGGCTTCAATGGCCGCGGTCGCCCCCAGCGTGTGTCCCAGCTGGGACTTGTTCGAGGAAACCGGAATTTTTTCTATTTTTTTACCGAATACTTCCTTCAGGCATTTTACTTCCGTGCTGTCGCCCTTGGGTGTGGAAGTTCCGTGCGCGTTGATATATTGAATATCTTCAGGTTTTAAACCGGCATCATCGATAGTTTCCCGAATGGCCCGGATAATAGTCGGCATATTAGGACTGGTATAATGATGGGCATCCGATGTCCACCCAACACCCAGAATTTCGGCTTTTGGTTTAAGCCCGTACATTTTCATAACTTCCTCAGCCGCCAGAACAACAACGCCAGCACCTTCCGACAGTACAAATCCCCTGCGATCAACACTGAAAGGACGCGATGCCAATGCCGGATTATCATAAGCGCGGTCTTTGGAATTAACTTTAATCGTGGCGTTCATATTGGCAAAGCCGTGAATAAGTTCCGGTAAAATGGGAGTATCGGCGCCTCCGGCCAGAACAAAATCACAATCACCGTCTCTGATCATTCTTGCTCCGATGCCCATAGCATGATTTCCGGAAGCACACGCACCTTGTGGTGAAAAAATCGGACCGGTAAATTTTAACAGCATTCCCGCTTTGCCGGAAGGAAGATTCGCGCACAAATTAGGCAAAAGATATGGACTCACGCGCAGAGGTCCGCGGTGTTCCAAATCGTGAACCGCGACACGAAACGCGTCGGAACCGTTAAGTGCCGAACCGATAAGACACGCCATCCTGGGCGCAATTTGCGCATCAACTTCAATCCCGGAATTTTGCAAAGCCTCTTTGCAGACTGCCATGG
>AWGX01000814.1 GCA_000495415.1 Smithella sp. ME-1
CCGCCATGGGCCCGCCGCCACACGCTTCAATTGTCCCATTTTCCATAGCATGCAAAAGACCAACAGCATCGCCATTTTTCAAATATCCCAAGGCAACGGCATCCATTTTTTTTGCCGTGTTATAGTCATAAAAATGAGATAAATCGGAGCTGCCTACTATCAATGTTTTTTTGTCGTGAACAGCTTCATATACAGCCGCCGCAAGTTCCTGACAGGTATCCATGTCCTGATTTCCCATAACCAAAGGAATAAATGAAAATTCACCCAACGTGACCTGCAAGAAAGGAATCTGAATTTCCACGGAATGTTCCTGACGATGCGCTTCCGGAATATCAGCTGTTATCTTACTTAAATTTTTAATTTTCTGTGCAAATTCTTCAGCGACAGGCACAACACCAAGGGGAGTTTCATAACCACCCCTGCTGAAAACGGATACACCGTTAAAGGCAATTCTGTGACTTGGTCCTATGACGACAACAACATCAAACTTATTTCCACGAATAAGCTTGTAAGCGTTCGCCGCAATTTGCCCTGAATAAACGTAACCGGCATGAGGAGCAACCAAACCTACAATCTCTCCCGGCAATGTCAAATCAGGAACTGATTCAAAGAAACTTTCAATATTTTTTTTCAGAATTGACGGATTACCCGGATACCATGAACCGGCTATTACTGACTTTCTTACGGTACTCATAGCTACCTCACTTAAATCGCCAAATTACTCCTTGTGGCGTATCTAAAACATCCACACCAAGTTCCGCCAATTGCGCTCTACAGGAATCTGCCTCCTTCCAGTTACGAACTTTTCTTGCCGTTTCTCTTTTATCAATCAACTTTCTTATTTCCCCTTCCGCAACCTGCGCTTTAAACTCCATTATACCCATAACTTCGTTTATATTTTGCAGCGCCGTCAGTATTTTTTGGGCATTACTTTTATTTAAAATACCCTGGGTCAAAGGAAAGTTTATCTTACCAATAAAATTAAAAAGTGCCGCCAGTGCTCCGGCAATATTTAAATCATCATCCAGGGCCGCGTTAAAATCATGTTTAAGATCATATAACAGTTGATCGATTTCCAGAAAAGCTTCTTTATCATCGCCATTAACGGCATTTAATCGGCTAATGAATGTATTGATTTTTTTTACCGTATTCTTTGCTGTCTGCAGAGCGCCATCTGAATAATTAACCGGCTTGCGATAATGCACTCCCAGCAGGAAAAAACGGATATCCGTTCCGCTGTAACCGCTTTCCCGTAATTGTGACAAGGGAAGCGCATTACTTAAGGAACGGGACATCTTTCGTCCATCAACCATTACCAGTTCGGCATTGACCCAGTAATTAGGTCCTTTATTGCCGGAAAAAGCCTTATTGATGGCTAAAACATTTTCACAATGAGGGAATATCTCATCAGCTCCACTTACGTGAATGTCATAAGCCGCACCAAGATACTTATGAGCAATAGAAGCGCATTCAAGATGCCAACTGGGTCTTACATTTCCCCATAACGTCTTATAATAAATTCCTCTTTTCAATTCGGACAGACTTGATCTTTTCAGCAGTGCAAAATCTGCCGGGCTGTCTTTCTCGTAATCGTCAAGGTCAATGGATTTTCCCTGCCTGTTTTTACCTAGATCTATCTTGGAAAGCACGCCATAATCGTCTAGTTTGGCAATATTGTAATAAACCGAATGAAGTTTTTCATACGCGTAATCTTTATCGACCAGTTTCTCAACAATTTTCAGCATCGTGTCCACATTATCAGAGGCTTTGACGTAAATATTGTCCTGACGAATATTCAGAAATTGCGTGTCCTCCATAAAAATATGCATATATTTCCGGGAATATTCGGCAAGCGCTATCGACTCTTTTTCCGAACCTCTTATTGATTTATCACCGAAATCAACAATATCAACAACTTGCTTTATCTTGTATCCTTTGTAACCCAGATAACGACTGATTAAATCAGATACCACCAAGCGCCGGTAATTCCCCAGATGAGGAGTATCGTGAATCGTCGGCCCGCATGTGCGCACACTTACTTCATCGGATTTTATTGGATTGAAAAGAGTTTTCTGACGCGTAAAAGCATTGTAAAGATTAAATGTGGAAATTTCTTTTTTAAAAGCGAATAATTCCGTACTTAAATATCGTTCTCCGCTGTCAGGAAAGATAACAACAATCAGCCCTTCTTCCAAAAGCTTCGCTTTCTGTACTGCAACAAACATAGCAGCGCCGGAGCTCATTCCTACAAATATACCTTCTTCACGAGCCAATCGTCTGGACATTTCAAATGCATCTTCATCCAGAATATTAACTTTTTCATCAAGCCTGGTTTTATCATATATTCCCGGACGATAAGACTCGCGCATATTCTTCAGTCCCTGAATCTTATGCTGCAGATAGGGTTCCACACCTATAATTTTAATTTCCGGATTTAGTTCTTTAAGCCGCGTGGAAATTCCCATGGCAGTACCTGTAGTCCCCAGGCTGGATACTACCATAGTAACTTTGCTGTCTGTTTGATCCCAAATTTCCTGCGCTGTACCGTAATAATGGGCAGCAATATTATCTTCATTATTGAATTGATCGGTGCCAAAATATTTATCTGGCTCTTCTCGCAGCATTTTATATGCAACTTCAATGGCTCCGTCGGTACCTTGAGCGGCAGGGGTAAAATACAGTTCAGCCCCCATTGCACGCAAAATCTTCTTCCGCTCATCGCTTGCCGCTTCCGACATGGTCAGACACAGTTTATATCCCTTTGCTGCCGCAATCATTGCCAAGCCGATTCCCGTATTGCCGCTGGTTGCCTCCAAAATCGTTTTTGACGGCGTTAAATCGCCTCTTTTTTCTGCATTCTCGATCATAAATAATGCGGTACGGTCCTTAATTGACCCACCGGGGTTAACACCTTCAACTTTTGCAAAAATCTTTACTTTCTTATTGGGATTAAGCCGGGAGATTTCCACCAAAGGTGTATTACCAATACTTTCAATGATGCTCTTGTAAAGTTTATGCATAAATTTTTCTACAAAATAAAAAAATCCTGCTTAAGCCGGACGATGTCCCTGTTATGCCGGTAGAAAGCATGCCGGACAACAAAGTGGCCCGCCTCAACTGGAGCCGTCTAATTCCAAGTCATTGGGATTGATCAACTATCCATTTTGGGTAAAGAAATTTTATAAAACTGAACGCCTTCTTCTTTTAAATTCTCTTCCTCTTGCGGCGTACTGGTACCTTTGATATTTCGTTTTTCTTCATCCCCGCAATGTATTTTTAAGGCAGTTTCTGCAAATTTATTACCCACATCTTCGAAATTACTATCTAAATATTGATTCAGCATCTTTAATGCTTTAGAAAGAGAACGTTCTTTTTCTGTAATTTTCTCCGACGTCCGCAAATCCTTCCCTATAAAAGCAACTGAAGAAGGAACCATTGCAATACTCGAACTATTACACACGGGACAAGAAACAAGTTTTTGCGAATTTTGTGAAATCCACGCTTGCCGATCCTTAAACCAGCCTTCAAATGTATGTCCTTTTTCACATTTTAAATCGTAAATAATCACCGGATTATTATCCTTTGCACAATAATTTGTATTACTTATAACATGCTCTTAAATAAAATACAATTATATATAAAAGGATTTATGGCTAAAGAGTTTAGAATTAAACGATTATTTTTTATTATACTATTAGTTTGGCCGATAACTGAATCAGGGGCATTTTGCCCTCCGACTGCGTCGGGATTGTTCCCAATCCCAGTTTATTGGGATTGGATACCACTGTATGCTTTGCATACAGGATAATTCCACCTGCGCTTCGAACTTCGCTATGCTCGTTCTTAGCGAGTGTCATTAATTCGACTAACAAACTTCAACACGCTGTGCTTTTGAGTTTTTGTCTCATTACAACTAACAAATTTTACTTCGTTTCGACCAACATTCTACGGCCTTCGCTTTCATAATTTGAGTTTCACAATAAAAAAAGTGGACAATTAGAAAGAAATTTTATATCTTCCGTGCCGTGTCGGGATGTGGCCCAGTTTGGTAGGGCACTGCGTTCGGGACGCAGGAGTCGCGCGTTCAAATCGCGCCATCCCGACCATTTTAATGAAACACAGATTCTTCATTAACCGACAACTGATGCAAGTTTGAAAATCGGCAGATACATGGCAATAATCATGCCGCCAACGACACCACCCAGGAAAACCATCATTACCGGTTCCAATAGCGCGGTCATTGAATCCACTGCTACATCAATTTCTTCATCGTAAAAATTAGCAATTTTACTGAGCATGGAATCCAAAGCGCCTGTGGCCTCTCCAACCGAAATCATTTGTATAACCATGGGTGGGAAAAGTTGCGTTTCGGCCAATGGTTCGGCGATAGTCTTACCTTCGCTAATACTTTGACGTGTTTTCATTAAAGCATTTTCAACAACTTTATTGCCGGCTGTTTTACTGACGATGCTTAACCCCTCCAAAATGGGAACACCGGAAGTCATCATTGTCGAAAGTGTGCGCGAAAATTTAGACACAGCAACCTTTTTCAATAACATTCCGAATACCGGAGCTTTGAGCAGCATAGCATCGATCATCAATCGCCCTTTCTCCGTTTTATAAAATCTCAAGAGAGCCATATAAATGACAACAAATACAGCGATCATATAAATAAAATAATGTTGCGTAAACTCACTCATTGTAATTAAGAATTGAGTAGGGCCTGGCAATTGTCCGCCCATCCCTTCAAACATTTTTTTAAAAACAGGGATGACTTTGAGAAGCAATAATGCTACTACAGCAACAGCTATTACCAGAACTGCGATAGGATAAGTCATTGCTCCTTTTACTTTTCGTTTTAACCTTAATGCTTTTTCCATGTAATTGGACAGGCGTTCCAAAATAACATCCAGCATACCACCTGCCTCACCGGCAGCAATCAAATTCACAAAAAGGTCATCAAATATTTGAGGATATTTCTTTAAAGCATTGGTTAAACTGGTACCACCCTCTATATCTTCTTTTATTGATCGGATAATTTTAGCAAAGTTCTTGTTTTGTTCCTGTTGAGCTAAAAGGTCCAGACATTGAATAAGCGGCAAGCCTGCGTTGATCATTGTGGAAAAAACCCGGCAAAAAACAACTACGTTTTTTTCTTTAACCTTTCCTTTTAAAAAAGGTAAGTATTCAGAAATGTCTTTGGGCTTTACCTTAACTTCAATGGACTTAAATCCCTGCCGGCGTAACAAACCGCGAATAGTTGCTTCGTCGGCAGCTTCCATCTCTCCTTTTTTAAACTCATTCTTTTTTGTTGTACCTTCCCAAATAAAAATAGGCATATTTAAAGAATCCTTTTCTTACATTGGAATAATTTTAATTATGTAATACTGTAAAACAACTTCCATATAAATTCAACAAGTTAAATTAGAAAATTTATTGGAATCCGTTTATTGTTTATTTTTTAAGTTCTATTTTTCGGTGGCGCTGACAAAATATCTCATACAGGATAATACCGGATGCTACAGCAACATTTAATGAGTCAAAGTTCCCCGCCATAGGAATTGTCAGTAAAAAATCACACTTCTTTTTCACCAGAGGTCTAATACCTTTGGCTTCTCCCCCTAATACCAGAACTACAGGACAATTGAAATCCATCTCCTGCAAATTGCTTCCGCCACGAGTTTCCGCTCCAAAAACCCAAAATCCTTTATCTTTCAGATAATCAATCGTTTGCGCTATATTAACAACCCTGGCAATCGGTATTTGTGCAACGCTTCCGGCAGAAGCTTTATTAACAACTGCAGTAACCGAAGCAGCCCTGTCTTCAGGAATTATTATACCGTTTGCGCCTAAACAATGGGCAGTACGAATTATTGATCCAAGATTATGAGGATCCATGATACTGTCAAGAACTAAAATTAAGTCAGAATTAAAAGATTTATTACGGTTTCTTACTATTCCATCTAAATCAGCATAAACAAACGGTCTGCACAAGCCGATAACTCCCTGATGATCAGCAGTTCCGGCCAATTCATCCAAATATTTCCGCTGATTAAATTCGACAGGAATTATTTTTTGTCCGGCTAATTCTATTATTTCTTTTACAGAAGACCCAGCCCGTCCGGAAGCAATGATAATCTTCCTCAGTCCACCTTGCTGCTGCCGGAGGAGAGTTCTAATGGAATTTATACCGTAAACTACCTCCATCTTCTGCTTCCTGTTTTTGTGAATGAATTACCTTGCTGCTAAACCATCAGCAATTTCCTGAACAATCTGTTGGCAAGCGTCCAGCGGTTTTGAGGCCGTGCTAATCGGTCTTCCCACAACTATATAATCGGCACCTTTTTTTATAGCCTCATATGCGCTGAGAGTTCTTTTTTGGTCGTCTTTTGTTGTTGAGCCGGCACTGCGTATACCCGGTGTCACGATGATAAATTTATCACCTAAGTTTGCCCTCAGCATTTCGATATCCTGTGCTGAGGCTACGACTCCAGACGCGCCCGCATCTTGTGCTAACCTTGCCAGATGAAGCACCTGTTCCCCCGTTGTTCTTCGAAATCCAATCTCTGTCAAATCAGTACTATTCAAACTGGTAAGCACCGTAACAGCTAAGATAATCGGCCGCGGTCCGGCAATTTCATCAGCAGAAGTCCACGCTGCGGTAACAGCTTCATTAACCATCTGGCTGCCGCCCGACGCATGAACATTAAACATATCAACATTTAACTTAACAGCGGCTTTGGCCGCACGGGCTACTGTGTTAGGAATATCATGAAATTTAAGGTCTAGAAATACTTTCTGACCCCTATCTTTGATGCTCTCAATTATTTTCGGCCCTACGGCAGTAAATAATTCCTTGCCAACTTTAAACATACCGACATGTCCGGAGAGAAGCTGCACCCATGATAAAGCTTCCTCGTAATTGTCAGCATCAAGAGCAAATATTAATTTATTAATTGCCGATTCAATCGATATATTCTTCATCACCGATGAACTCAGAGCTATCCGGAATCGGTTTGAAATCTTCCTGCGTTCCGTTTAAATATTCAGGATTGGCATAGACAACCTTACCCGCAGCAATCTCACGCAGAGCCAGCACAATGTCCCTGTTTTTACTTGCTATTAACGGCGTTGAGCCCTTTAACAGCTGATGCGCGCGCTTCGAAGCCAGGGAAACAAGTCCAAATCTTGTTTTGGCAACGAGCAAAGAATCTTCTATCGTAATTCTAGCCATGTATTCAAAATCTCCTTAAAATATATTATTTTTTTTTATAAACTTTTTAATTTCACTTCGCAACCTGGTTCTTTTACATTTTTCAGCTTTATAAATAGAAATCAATTGATCTACAGCAATTTCCAAATCTTTGTTAATAATTGTGTAATCATACCATGAAATTTCTTTTAATTCACGTTCTGCCTGATCGAATCGATCCTGAATAACTTTATCGGTTTCACAACCGCGTCCTTCCAAGCGCTTTAAAAGTTCGTCACGGGACGGGGGAAGTACAAAAACATAAACACCTCCCCTAAACTTTCGCTTTATATTCTTTGCTCCTCGTGGTTCAATATCCAGTAACAAATCCTGACCGTTATGAAGAAACGATTCAATTGCCTTCCTGGAAGATCCATATAAATTGCCGTAATTCTCCACCCACTCGACAAATTCACCATCATCAATACGAGACTGAAATTCCTGACGTGAAATAAAATGGTAATCTTTCCCGTCTACTTCATTGGGACGCGGAGGCCTGGATGTATAGGAAACTGAAAACTTTAATTCCGGACAGGCCTGCAGTAACTTTTGACAAATAGTACTTTTCCCTGTTCCTGAAGGCGCCGATACAACTATAAATATTCCTTTGGCCATAATATTTACTCAATATTCTGCGCCTGTTCGCGCAACTTACCTAATTCACTTTTAACTTCAATCACCTGACGGGTTATTTCCACATCGCTGACTTTTGAACCAATTGTATTGATTTCACGATTCATTTCCTGCAGCAGGAAATCGATTTTCCTTCCTTCTGTTCCCTCACTTACCAAAAATTCTTCAAACTGGCTGATATGACTATGCATTCGCACAATTTCTTCCGTAATATCACTTCTTTCCGCCATAATTGCAACTTCCTGAACAAGACGGGATTCGTCCAGTTCAAATCCTTCAGTCAATCCCTTAATTCTTTCAGAAAGACGCTGCTGATATTCAATAACAACTTGCGGTGCCCTCGATTTTATACCTTCCAAAATTCCTGTAATTGCCTTCAACCTCATATCCATGTCCTGATACAAAGCTAATCCTTCATCCCGGCGCATATTGCCAAGCTTTGCCAATGATTCCAAAAACGTCTTTTCCACTTGGCTTAGAAAATCCGGGCTCAATTGAGCTTCATCAGGCGGAGTAAAAATATCACGAAAACCGGCCAATGTCTTCAAAGTAATTGAAGATTGCAGATTAAATTCTTTTTTAAGCCGTTTTAAAACATCAATATAATTACGGGCAATGTCTAAATTTAAATTGACCGGGGGAATATCAGTATTTTCTCCCTCCAGCCGGATGGATATTTCAATACGCCCGCGTTTAAATCTTTCACTCACCTTCTTTTTAAAATCCATTTCCAAAGGTGAAAGTACTGAAGGCATTCTCAGTAATATCTCCAGAAAACGATGATTTACAGATTTAGCCTCTACAACAATATTTCTTCTTTCTTGAATTGTTTCCGCCCGGCCATAACCGGTCATGCTTTTTATCATTTATACACCATAGCTAATTCAACAAACTTTATATTTTTATAAGTGTTGTGTCATTTTCAACTGCAATAAATATCTGTCCCTGATTTTACCAAGCATTAAAATTTGTTTTTCATCCGCATAATCCGGATAAGTCCAGGGCAGAGAGCAAAATTTCTTTCCCTGATAAACCAGTGTTAAGTCGGCATAAATTCCATCCCGTAAGTAGGGACGGTGAGTGTATGCTTTACCTGTAGCTAAAAGCAAGTGCGCCTTTGATATATAACCGGGATCAATATTTATCTGCCGCCGCAAATTCAATACCGTTTTATCTTCAATCTCATTTGTCGCCAGTTTAATATCAGGCAATGTCTCCGGCCGGATTAACTTTTCCATAGACAAAAAGCGACGCACAAGATTCTCACCCATTTCGGCGTTATAATAATTTGTATAATCAAAGAGCATTATCTCGCTTACAAAATCCGGCTGTCCATATGCGGAAGATAAAATTTCTATCGTATCATTTAACAGAGTTGTTTCTTTAGCAAAAATACTGAAGAATAACTTTACCGGTTCCATCGGATTCGGTTTGCTCATAATACGTCTAATAATTCTTTCTGTGAAACAGTGGCAGTGCCGATTTTACCGACCACAATACCTGCCGCTAAATTAGCCAGACAAGTTGCTTCCTTAATATCTGCCCGCGCAGCCAGACCCAGAGCAAGCATGCCGATAACCGTATCGCCTGCACCGGTCACATCATAAACTTCCTTGGCCTGAGCAGGGAAATAAGTGTGAACAATTTTCCTGCCGTTTTCAAAAAGGCTCATGCCTTCTTCTCCCCGCGTAATGAGTATTGTTTGAAAAACATATTTCTTCAAAAGAGCTTCGCTTAATCTTTGAAGATCATCGGCATTTGTTATTTCCATACCGGCAGCACGCTGGGCTTCATGATGGTTGGGAGTGATTACGTATACACCTTTATATATGGAAAAATTGTTTTGTTTCGGATCAACACAGATGACTATATTCGAACCTTCCGTTATTTTCTTAATTCCTTCAATAAGTTCTTTCGAAACAACTCCTTTATTATAATCGGAAATAACAATTGCTCCAATTTTATTGCGCAAAGATTTAACATATTTAAGGATTCCATCAATGCTGGTTTGTGGGATAGGTTTTCTATTTTCTTTATCAAAACGCACCATTTGCTGACCATGTGCAACAATTCTTGTTTTTAGAGTAGTTGGTCGTCTTCTTTCCACAACTATGCCTTTTGTTTCAATTTTCCGCCCTCGCAACTCCGCGAGTAATTTTTTCCCAATGTTATCCGCGCCAATAACCCCGGCGACATAAGCTTTTCCACCCATAGCATAAATGTTGTTCAGAACATTGGCGCAACCACCCAGCATAATACTGTCTTTCTGAACATCAACCACGGGCACAGGTGCTTCAGGAGAAATACGTGAAACATTTCCCCATATGAAATGATCCACCATTACATCTCCAACCACAAGAACTCCTGCGCCGGAAAAATTAGCAATAATATCTAATGCTCTTTTCTTTGTTAGAATCCTATGCACGCTTTGAGCCTCACAATTAACCCTGAAAACTAAAAAAAGCGCTTATAGCGCCCGCATCATAAAAAAAGCTGCGTAATACTATTACCAAGACCTTAATTTGTCAAATGTTTTCTAAAATTGTGAATTAAACGCAAGAAACTAATTCTTTATTTTTCATGACTATCTTGACACATAAGTTCCATTTCCATTATATTCACTCTACAAAACACCTGATTCTACTTGGTTAAGAATAATATATTTTAGAATAAAGCAATAAGAGTTTCTATGTTAAATATTGAGCAATTTCGCTATGGATCTGATAATTTCGCCTACATAATACATGGGAAAACACAGGCAATGGTTATTGACGGAGGGGCATGGAAAGAAATATTGTCTTTTCTTAAAACCAATAACCTGGCGCTTGAATTAATCACTAACACGCATTCGCATTATGACCACACTCTGGGAAACGATCATTTGATCAAGGCGACAGGAACACGGGTTCTGAATTCCGGCACATTTCCCGATAATTATAAAATTATTATTGATGGCAAAGATATAATAATTTATTTGACTCCCGGACATACTGACGACTCTGTTTGCTTTCACACGGAAAACATTTTAATCACCGGAGATACCATGTTTAACGGAACAGTCGGCAATTGTTTTTCCGGTAATCAGAGAAATTTTTATATGTCCGTCAAGCGGTTGATGGCCTTGCCTGATGAAACAATAATTTACGCCGGTCATGATTATATCCACGACTCCCTCATATTTGCCAGGCATCTGGAACCAAACAACGAACACATTGATCGTTTCCTGAAGTCTTATACGAGCGATCACGTTTATTCAACAATGGCCGACGAACGCCGAATCAATCCGTACCTTCGCTTTAATGAAGAAACAATTATTAACATGCTCAAGGAAAAGAAACTTTCTTGTGCCACAGAATGGGAACGTTGGAATTCTTTGATGTCTATTGAGTAAGATTTTTTGTCGATTATCACTTATTGATTGACACACTCATTAATTTCTTTTATGATTCAAAAACTGGCAAATTGCGGGGCATCATCAGGAATCCAAGCATAACGGAATTGATGGAAGGATGAAGGCAATCAAAACAGCAAATAAGAACACTCAAAGTAAAAAGACCACAATTTCCCATAAATCATCAGTCATCAAGAAAAAAAAATCGCAAAAAGTTTTAATTTCCAAAAACAAAAATATCAAAAAGAATAATGCCCATGAGATGGAGGATTGGCTCCAGAATTCTAACCTTCTTTTCAAGCTCAATCCGTCATCAATAGTTTTAATGAATCTGCCGGGAAGAGAAATAATAGACATTAATGATACATCTTTAAAAACATTTGGTTTTTCGCGGAAGGAAGTTATCGGAAAAACCAGCGATGAATTGAATATCTTTATACAACAGGACAAGAGAGAGCAAGTTGTAAAGAAGCTGATGAAGCAGGGTTATATTGAAAACTGCGAGATGAAGCTCAGGCGCAAAGACGGAAAAATATTAGAAGGCATTTTCTCTGCGGAAACAATTAAGCATCACGGGAAAATGTATTTAGTTGCCATTATTACAGACATTACCTCCCGCAAGCTTGCGGAGGAAGCTCAACGTGAAAACGAATATAAATACAGAACAATTCTTGAAACAACGGAAGAAGGCTATTACGAAATAGACCTTGCCGGCAATTTTACATTCTTCAACGATTCTGTTTGCAGGCTTCTCGGTTACTCCAGAAAAGAATTGATGGGAATGAACAACCGGCAGTATATGGATAAAGAAACCGCCAGAAAAGTTTTTCAAACTTTCAACAAAGTTTATCGAACAGGAGAATCCACTAAAGAATTCGACTGGCAGATAACAAGAAAAGACGGGACCAAAAGATACATCGAGCAATCTGCATTATTGGAAAAAGATTCATCAGGCAAACCTGTCGGGTTTAGAGGAATTATTCGTGATATTACCGAACGAAGAAAGACGGAAGAGTTGCTAAAGCAAAGTGAAGCTCAATACCGTTTGCTTGCTGACCACATGAAAGATCAGGTGTGGCTCATGGATCTAAACCTGAAAGTGACCTATGTAAGTCCGTCCGTGGAAAAATTACTGGGATATACAACTGAGGAAATTATTAAGCTTCCCCTGAACAAAATTCTTACGAAAAAATCTTTACAACTGGCAACAGATACTTTTTGGAAGGAACTGGATAATCCATCTCACAATGCCTTACTTGAACTCGAAGGCCGTTGTAAAGATGGCCGGCATATATGGATTGAAGCTTCGTTTGGTTTCATCCTGGATCAAAATGGGAAACCCATATCCATTTTAGGCGAAGGAAGAGAAATCACCAAACGTAAACAAATAGAAGCTTCTTTACAAAAAAGCGAAGAAAACTTCCGGCATTCTCTTGATGATTCACCGTTGGGAGTACGCATATCAACAGCAGAAGGCGAAACAATATATGCCAACAAGGCTGTTCTGGACATGTATGGATATGACAGTATTGACGAATTTAAAAAAATACCCATACAAGAACGCTATACGCCGGAAAGCTATACTCAATTCCTGGCAAGAAAAGAAAAAAGAATGCTGGGAGAGTTTGGTCCGTCAGAATATGAAATAAGTATTGTGAGAAAAAACGGCGAAATACGCCATCTACATGTTTTTCGGAAAGAAATTTTTTGGAACGGTCAAAAACAATCTCAGGTTATCTACGAAGATATAACTTTGCGCAGACAAGCCGAAGAGAAACTCAATTACATATTGGGAAATTTGCGGAAATCTATCAGAACAACCATCCAGGTATTAGGTACTGCATCGGAAGCGAGGGATCCATACACGGCCGGGCACCAGAAAAGAGTCGCCGATCTGGCCCGTACTATTGCCACAGAAATGGGTCTTCCTCAAGATTCAATCGAAGCAATACGCATGGCCGGCGCCATTCATGATATCGGGAAAATTTCAATACCATCGGAAATCCTTTGCAAGCCGACAAAGCTAACCGACCTCGAGTACTCTCTGGTTAAAGCCCACACCCAGTACAGTTATGAAATAATGAAAGACGTTGAATCTCCCTGGCCACTGGCCGATATCGTCTACCAACACCATGAGAGAATAAACGGTTCCGGTTATCCGCAGGGATTAAAGGGTGAAAATATTCTCATTGAGGCCCGTATACTTGCCGTTGCCGATGTGGTTGAGGCTATGGCATCCTATCGCCCTTACAGACCTTCTTTGGGAGTGAAAAGTGCCCTCACAGAAATTGAAGATAATGCAGGAATTCTCTATGATCGCAAGGTAGTGGAAATATGTTTGAGGCTGTTTAGGGAAAATAGATTCAAACTCGAATGATTGCAGTTACAAATTGTGATAAACAACTCTTTTTATTTCTCAAAAATATATTTCATCATTGACTTCAATAGCATTATCAAGTAAAAATTTTCAAAGAGCAGTAATATCTGACAACTGTAATGAGACTAAAACTTTAATGCGCTTTGCTTTTGGAGTTTTTTAGTCGAATTAATGACACTCG
>AWGX01000815.1 GCA_000495415.1 Smithella sp. ME-1
GCCATCGCCACGGAGATGGGATTAGACCAACTGAAAATTGATGGAATCAAGATGGCCGGTTCCATCCATGACATCGGAAAATTATCCGTACCCTCAGAGATATTGTCCAAACCCACCAAGTTGACAAACCTCGAATTTTCTCTGGTTAAAGAACACTCACGGAGCGGATACGAAATACTGAAGAACGTGGAATCTCCCTGGTCGCTGGCTCAGATTGCTTACCAGCACCATGAAAGAATGGATGGTTCCGGCTATCCAAGAAATCTGAAAGGAGATGAGATTTTCATGGATGCCCGCATTATGGCTGTGGCTGATGTAGTGGAAGCCATGGCGTCTCACCGGCCTTACCGCTCAGCTCTGGGCATTAATGCCGCCTTGGAGGAAATTGAGAAAAACAGGGGAATCCTTTATGATGCCACTGTAGTGGATGCCTGCCTGCGATTATTTCGAGAAAAAAGCTATAAACTTATTACTAGAAAATAACGGGGACAGTTTGAACTTTCATTGCGAACGTAATAGCCTCAAAACGGATCGCCGTCTAATTCTTCATATGCAACTCTTGATAATAACTCCTTTTTGATTGTACCGGCTTGGGTATCATTATTAGCTTGCCTCACTATCTACTTCCCTTCAAAATATCCCTCAATATGCTGAGGTTCCACC
>AWGX01000816.1 GCA_000495415.1 Smithella sp. ME-1
TGGTACTTGCCGTCTGTGCGATTGGCACTTTAAACATATATTCCACTGGTTTTAGTGCCGGCGAAGGACAATCCTATTTCTACCTGAAGCAAATTCAGTGGATTGCTCTGGGATTAATTTTTATGATGATAATTTTTTTCGTCGATTACCGGGTATTTATTCAAAACGCTTATCTGATTTACGGTATCATACTAATGCTTTTGGTTTTTGTATTTCTGTTTGGTCATTCATCGCATGGTTCACAACGATGGCTGCGGATTGGCGGTTTTGTCCTTCAACCGTCGGAATTGATGAAGCTGGTAATAATAATTACTCTTGCACGCTATTTTGATGATCATAAATCCAACGAGCCTTACAAATTGGAAGAACTCTTTGTTCCCTTTCTAATCGTTGCAGTGCCCTTTTTATTAATTTTAAAACAGCCGGATTTGGGTACAGCTCTGATCCTGGTTATTATTTTTGTTTCTATAGTTTTCTTTATGGGAATAGAATGGAAATCTCTGATTATTGTTTCTGCCGGTATTTTGATATCGATTCCCATTGCCTGGCATTTTTTAAAAGATTATCAGAAGGAAAGATTAATTACATTTCTTAATCCCGAAAATGATCCCCTGGGTACCGGTTATCATATCATCCAATCAATAATTGCTGTTGGTTCCGGTGAGATTTTTGGCAAGGGTTTTTTAAAAGGTTCACAAACTCAGCTGAAATTTTTACCAGAACAGCAAACTGATTTTATCTTTTCCGTTTTTGCTGAGGAGTGGGGTTTTGTCGGAGGTTTAATTTTAATTATAATGTTTATGGCTATAATTTTCTGGGGGTTAAAAATTGCCTTGCAAGCCAGAGATTTATTAGGCACAATTATAGCGTTTGGAATAACAGCTCTTATCTCATGGGAGGTGTTTATTAATATAGGAATGGTTTTGGGAATTTTGCCGGTTGTTGGTATTCCCCTTCCTTTTTTCAGCTACGGAGGATCGGCAATGTTTTCTTTACTGGTGGCGATAGGATTGTTAATGAACGTAAGTGCGCGCAGATTTATTTTGCAGCGTTAGTGAATAGTCTCCGGCAAAACTAAGATAAACATAATCTGGTACTAAGATATAAGGAGAATAATGTGTGGGAAAAAAAGAAAGAAGTTGAAGAGATTAAAGCTTTTCTAGGCCAGGGAGCGGAATTTATCGGTAAACTCATCTTTAACGGTTCTGTTCGTATTGACGGCAATTTCCAGGGAGAAATTCACGGGCAAGGGTCATTGGTTGTTGGAGAAGGTGCGCTGGTAAAAGCAAGTATTGCTGTCAAAAGTATTTATATAAGTGGTGATGTGCAGGGTAATATTGAGGTAAAAGAAAAAATTAATATCCACTCCACAGGTAAATTTCTGGGCGATGTTAATACTCCGGTATTTATCATGGAAGAAGGTGCTCTTTTTGATGGTCGTGCGCACATGGCTGAAGCAGTTGAGAAAAAAAAGAATCTTCCTCAGGCGGATTGATCAGAAATGCGACTTGCGGTCATGGCTTTTTTATAAAAAAGTATTTGTTTCGATAATCGTCAGTCTCTTTTAACATGTTTCCCCAGTTATAACAATTGTTTGTAAAAAATTAGACTGTTGGTCAGAAAATACTTGACAAGCAAATAATGTTATGATTAGTAACCTCACGGTTTTGAGTATCGGGAGTATCAAGAGTAGCCTTTCTGGTCCTTCGGCTTTAAATATTCAAAACACACATGAATATCAAACTTCATGCAGTTGAAGTTATGCATACTGATAAAAACTGTCAAATGTTTTGCATGTGATTTTTACAGAAATTGCATTTAAAGATAAACAGAGGTAAAAAATGGTTACAGTTATTCCTGATTACACGTTGTTGATCCAAATGGGTATTTTCCTGGCTTTAGTTTTTATCCTTAACATTCTTCTTTACAAACCAATCCTTTCCATAATTGATCGACGCAAAAAACAACTGGAAGAGTCAGAGAACGAAATAAAACTTTTTAATGAATCTGTGGAAAAAAGAGTAGCCGAGTACGAGGATAAATTAAAGCAAGCCAAAATTAAAGCAACAGAATTGAAAAAAGAGATAATTCAAGAAGGCGCAAATCAGGCTAAAAACGTTGTTGATGCTGTTCGCAATGAAATACCTGTCATGGCGCGAGAGTTTCAGCAGAAAATGGATAAAGAAGTCGAGAAAGCCAAATTGATTTTGGACAGCCATTCTAAAGAATTATCTGTGCAGATTGCTCAGAAAGTGCTGGGGAGGCCAGTGCAATGATGAATACAATGAAGAAAAAGATTTCTTTCCTCACGATCCTTTTTGTTATCCTGATTCCCGTCGTTTTTGCTTTTGCTTCCGGTGGCGGTGGTGCCGAGGCTTGCAAGCCGGGAATGTTGACCGGTTTATTGGAGAGGTCTTTTGGTATGGACTGCCACAAAGCGGAATTATGGCTTGGCTGGCTGCAAAAGTCTTTTAACTTTGTTGTATTAGTCGGTTTGCTTTTCTGGCTGTTGGCTGCCAAAACGAAAGAATTTTTTATAGGCCGCCGTGCGGAAATCAAGGAAACTCTTGAAAAATCAGTAGAGAAAAAGACAGAAGCCGAAAAGAAATTCCGTGAATATTCAGAGAAACTCGATAAAGCGTCGTCGGAAATTGACGGTATTTTTGAAATGATTAAAGCACAAGGTGTTACTGAAAAACAAAAGATTATTGAAGATGCCGAAAAAACCGCTAAGAAGATGAAAGAAGATGCTCAAGCGCGCATTGAACAGGAACTGAAAAAAGCATCAGACCAGTTAAAAGCGCAGGCAGCACAAGCGTCCGTGCAAATGGCTGAAGAAATTCTTAAGCGAAGCATTAAGGCACAAGATCACGAAACAATGGTTAAAGAATATATGGAAAAGGTGGTAATCAAACATTGATCAGCAATATTTCCAAACGTTATGCACGTGCTTTTTTTGATATAGCGAATGAGCAAAAACAAATAGAGCAGTATTATAATGAACTTAATCAGTTTGCGTCAATTGTTTCCCAAAATAAATCTTTAAGCGATTTTTTGGCTAATCCCGTCTTTGAGCAGGCTAGCAAGAAAGGTGTTGTGGAAAATGTAATCGCTAAACTTAAATTGTCTGGCATGACGATCAGCTTTTTAAGGCTGCTGGTGGATAAGAAAAGAATCGATATCTTGAATGATATAGTAATTTGCTATCGCCAATTAATGGACGAAGCTCTAAAAAAAGTAAGGGTCAATGTAAAAACGGCATATGCCCTTTCTGATGAGTTGCGATCTTTCATAAGTTCCAGTCTGGAAAGAACAATGGGTAAGAAAGTTGAGATGACTGTGGAAGAAGATCGGTCTCTTTTGGGTGGAGTAGTGATTGGAGTTGGCGATACACTTTATGATGGCAGCATCAAAAATCAATTGAACAATATGAGGAATCTCTTAGGGGAGGCAAGATAGGGCATGGAAACAATTAAAGCTGAAGAAATTAGTCAAATTATTTCTGAGCAAATCAAAAGCTATGAGAAAAAGCTGGATATAAGCGAAACCGGAACAGTCTTGTCCGTTGGTGACGGTATTGCCAGAGTATACGGCGTGCAGAATGCAATGGCGATGGAACTTCTGGAATTTCCCGGCGGAATCTTAGGCATGGTTCTCAATCTGGAAGCGGATAATGTTGGTGTTGCCGTTCTGGGTGAAGTTACTCACATCAAAGAAGGTGACATAGTAAAGAGAACCGGTAAAATCGCTCAGGTTCCGGTCGGTGAAGCTCTGCTGGGCCGCGTTATTGACGCTACAGGGAAACCGCTGGATGGAAAGGGACCAATTGAAACAAAAGAATTCAGACGTATTGAAATGGTCGCTCCCGGTGTTATTCAACGCCAGCCGGTTAATCAGCCGATGTATACAGGTCTCAAATCTATTGACGCTATGACGCCAATCGGACGTGGTCAGCGTGAGCTTATCATTGGAGACCGGCAGATAGGTAAAACGGCAATCGGAGTTGATGCTATCATCCGTCAGAAAGATACCGGTGTGAAATGTATCTATGTTGCTATCGGTCAGAAAAAATCTACAGTGGCTCAGGTTGTGGAAAGATTAAAACAATATGATGCTCTGTCTTATACCTGCGTTGTTGCCGGTTGCGCTTCGGACCCTGCGACGCTGCAGTATGTTGCCGCTTATGCCGGTTGCAGTATCGGTGAATATTTCAGAGATAACGGCCAGGACGCGTTGATTATCTACGATGACTTGTCTAAACAGGCTGTGGCTTATCGCCAGATTTCTCTGCTGCTGCGCCGTCCGCCGGGACGTGAAGCTTTCCCCGGCGATATTTTCTACAATCACTCCCGACTGCTCGAGCGTGCGGCACGTGTAAGCCCCGAACTCGGCGGCGGTTCTCTTACAGCTCTTCCGGTTATTGAAACACAGGCCGGTGACGTTTCCGCATATATTCCTACGAACGTTATCTCCATTACAGACGGTCAGGTTTATCTGGAACCGAGCTTGTTCTTCTCCGGTATTCGGCCGGCGATTAACGTCGGTCTTTCAGTCTCCCGCGTCGGTGGCGCCGCTCAGGTTAAGGCCATGAAACAGGTTGCCGGAACGCTGAAACTCGATCTGGCACAATATCGCGAATTGGCGGCTTTTGCCCAGTTCGGGTCCGATCTGGACAAATCAACTCAGGCACAGCTGGATCGCGGTGTTCGTCTTGTTGAATTACTCAAACAGCCGCAGTTCAAGCCGATGTCTCTTTCTCAGGAGATTGTAGTACTCTTTGCCGGAACCAAAGGATTCATTGATAAATACGATGTGGATAAGGTTCGTGTATATGAGGAACAACTTCTGAGTTTCGTAGAAAGTAAACATCCCGATATTATGAAGGAGATAGAAGATAAGAAGATAATTTCTCCCGATCTGGAAAAGAAGATGAAGGAAGTTATGACAGCTTTTGATTCCGTTTTTGTAGCGGAATAAGTATGAAATGGAGTTTTGTTTCATTAGTAAATAAAATTCACTGAAGTTTAATATAAAAAAAGTTGAGGAGAAATCCAGGTGCCCTCGCTAAAAGATATAAAAAGAAAAGTAACCGCTGTTCAAAAGACGAAGCAGATTACCCGCGCCATGAATATGGTTGCTGCTTCAAAATTTAAATCAGCGCAGATGAAAATGGAAAATTTCCGACCTTACGCCGGTAAATTCATGGATGTGCTCAACAGTCTTGCCTTACGCGTGGAGACCATGTCGCATCCTCTTCTTGCCGTGCGCGACCCCAGAAGACTTCGTGTTATTTGTATGACATCCGATCGTGGCCTATGCGGTGGTTTTAATACCAATCTGATCAAGGCTACTGAAAGATTTATAAAGGAAAAAGTTAAAGACGGAAAAGAAGTTGCTCTTATTAATGTCGGACGTAAGGGAAGGGATTATTTCCGTAAAAAAGCCAACGTTTTGGTGCAAAAGGTGGATGTTTTAAGCAAGTTTGACATGACTTTGGCCGTATCCATAGCTGATGAAGTTGTCGTGCCTTTTGTCAGGGAAGAATACGATGAACTTTATCTGATTTACAATCAGTTCATGAATGTCTCTGTTCAGAAACCAACAGTTGTCCGATTATTCCCTCTGCCTTCTATTGGACAAGACGCTGACATTGATCCGGACAGATTCCTTGATTATGCTTACGAACCATCGGAAGAAGCTTTGTTGCAGAAACTTTTGCCGATGTATGTGCACGTTCTGGTTTACCGTGCTCTGCTGGAAACATCGGCAGGCGAAAACGGAGCAAGGATGGCTGCAATGGACAACGCGACCAGCAACTGCCAAGAGTTGATTAGCTCATTGACATTGAAAATGAATAAAGCCAGACAGGCGGCGATTACGGCAGAGTTGATGGATATCGTCGGCGGTACGGAAGCTCTGGCCAAAGGCTGATTTTTCTGCGGTGCTTTACCGCATGTAAAATAAAATAATACGACTATTTGTAAGGAGATAGTTATGAATATCGGAAAAATTGTTCAGGTTATTGGACCGGTTGTTGACGTGTCTTTCGAAGAGGGGAAACTGCCCAGTATATTAAATGCCATCTTAATTACTAATCCGGCCATCAATGATCAGGAAGATAACTTGATCATCGAAGTGGCACTGCATCTGGGAGATAATGTTGTTCGCTGCATCGCTATGGATATTACCGACGGTCTGGTTCGTGGAATGAAAGCAAAAGATACCGGCGCTCCGATCATGGTTCCGGTTGGCAAAGAATGTCTGGGGCGAATCCAGAACGTCGTCGGTCGTCCTGTGGATGGTCTTGGACCAATTAACGCGCAAACTAAAATGCCGATTCATCGTGAATCACCGAGTTTTCTGGAGCAGGATACATCTGTTCACGTTCTGGAAACAGGCGTTAAAGTTATTGACCTCTTGGTACCGTTTCCTCGTGGTGGTAAGATGGGTATGTTCGGAGGCGCAGGCGTCGGTAAGACAGTCGTTATGATGGAAATGATTCACAACATCGCTATGCACCACGGTGGAATTTCTGTTTTTGCAGGTGTTGGTGAAAGAACACGTGAAGGAAACGACCTTTATCGTGAAATGCTGGAATCCGGCGTTATCAAGCAGGCCGCTTTGATTTACGGACAGATGACAGAACCCCCCGGAGCAAGAGCTCGAGTTGCTTTAACGGGTCTGGCTGCGGCGGAATACTTCCGCGATGTTGAAGGTCAGGACGTGCTCTTCTTTGTCGATAATATTTTCCGTTTCACGCAGGCCGGTTCCGAAGTTTCCGCTTTGCTGGGACGTATGCCTTCTGCGGTCGGTTATCAGCCGACGCTGGCTACTGACCTTGGTGAGCTTCAGGAACGCATTACGTCCACAACCAAAGGTTCGATTACAGCCGTTCAGTGCGTTTACGTTCCCGCGGACGACTTGACTGACCCCGCTCCTGCTACCACTTTCGCGCATCTTGACGGAACCGTCGTTTTGTCCCGTCCGATCGCAGAACTGGGTATTTATCCCGCGGTGGATCCTCTGGATTCAACATCCCGTATTCTTGATCCCAATGTTTTGGGTCAGGAACATTATACAGTTGCCCGTCAGGTACAGGTTACTCTGCAGAAATATAAAGACTTACAGGACATCATCGCCATTCTGGGTATGGATGAACTTTCAGAAGAAGATAAACTGACTGTCAGCAGAGCCAGAAAGATTCAGAGATTCCTGTCTCAGCCGTTCTTTGTTGCCGCTCAGTTTACAGGTACAGAAGGCAAATTTGTTTCTGTTCCGGATACGATAAGAGGATTCAAAGAAATACTGGAAGGCAAACACGATGATCTGCCCGAGCAGGCTTTTTACATGGTTGGTGGTATTGAAGAAGCCGTGGAAAAAGCTAAGAAAATTGCTGGTGAATAATTATAGTGCTGGAGAAAGTAAATGGCAGATGAATTAATGCTGGAAATTGTATCGCCGGAAAAAATGGTTTTTTCCGGTAAAATTGAGGAAGTTACCATCCCTGGTACGGAAGGTGAATTCGGTGTGTTGCGTGGCCATGAGGCTTTTTTAAGCTCTGTGGATATAGGCGAGTTAAATTTTCTTAAAGAAGGTAAAAAGACCTATTATGCGATCAATACCGGTTACGCCGAAGTCACTTCAGATAAAGTGACAGTTTTAATTGAAACAGCCGAAAGATCTGACCATATTGATAAGGAAAGGGCTCTGAAGGCGAAGGATAAAGCTGAAACACGATTAGGTCAGCTGACCAAGGAAGATGCAGAATTCGAAATAATGCGCGGTGCGCTAGCGAGGGCAATAGCGCGTATAAGTGTTGCTGAAAAACAATAAATACTTTTTATTTAAGACTTTGATAAGTTTAAAGCCGGCAATTTTCTTGCCGGCTTTTTTTATGAATGATTGTTTGATTCCTGTTACTTTTTTATCTTGCTATTCAAATAAAGAATCAGGATTTAAACTGAAATAATTTTTGAATAAAGAAAAAATAGAAATTGATTAACGTTTTATTATTCTAGAGGTATATCAATAAAAAAAGTAAAAACGTATTGACATTTATATGTAATTGCATTATTTTTTCTTGCAGTAAAGGGCAGCGTCAAGATGTTATTTTTTAACATGCCAGTTGTGAGTGTTATATAACATTCATAAAATTATTTAAGGAAATGAAGAGGAGGTTTACATGAAAAAAAGATTTTTTAGTTTTGTTGCAGTTACCATGGTGGTGATGTTTTTGTCCGTCGGTTCCGTTTTTGCTGCGGACGATGCAAAAAATTTCATCTCCAACAAAGTAGGTGTTGGTTATCAGGGAATGGTAGTAGGTAGTTTTCTTAATGGTCTTTCTGTTCGCGGTTGGATAGGCGATCGTATCGGTTTGGAAGGCAGTGGCTTTTATGGCAAAGCGGACGTTAAAGTAGAAGACTTTAAGCTATTGGAAGCCGATTTGTGGACTATTGAAGCCAAGGCAATGTACGCCATCATTGTTAGAAGCTACAGTAAATTCTATGCCGGAGCTAAAATTGGCTATGGTCAGATAGATGTCACCGCCTACGGAAGTGAATTGATTAAAGGTAAAGGTTTCTGGACACCCGGTGTATTTATTGGTTCAGAATGGAGCTTCCCCGGTCTTCCTGAAGTAGGGTTCAATTTTGATGTTGGTTATTCTGGAATTATATATGATAATGACAACATCGACATAAACCTTCACGGCATAAACGCCACATTTGGAGTTCACTACTATTTCTAAAAACTGCTGATCAAAAGTAAACATTCCCCCTGGTTGTTTTTTCACAGCCAGGGGGATATTTTTTTTAAATATTTCTATTAATTTGCGATTAATAACATTCTTCATTGACACACATTTACCTTTCTTGTACAATAATCTTAAATTAAATTTTTAAAAATGAAAAAATGGTAAGTTTCTAAGTTTATTAAATTATGGATGGTTTTTCGAAAGGAGGAAATAAAATGAAAAAATTTGGATTGGTTATTATTTTTTTACTGTTTTCTCAGGTAGCTTTTGCCGCTCCCAACACTGGTTTTTATGTCGGTATTTCCGGAGGGTATGTTATACCACAAACAATGTCATTTTCCGATCCTGACGACGGATATGAGTATTTTGATGCCACTCTGGAGAATGGTTACAACTTGGCTATAAGAACGGGATGGCTGACACCCTTTACCCGAAACATTATGGCGATGGAAATAGAGTACAATTATATGAACAATAATTTCGATAATAACAAAATAATACCTTCACCGGATAATCCCGGATTTTTGGCTACATTAGACGGAAATATGAGTATACATGCTGTTCTCTTTAATCTCAAAGCACGTTTTCCACAGGGGCCCATACATCCTTATGCCGGATTTGGTTTAGGCTATGCTTATGCCAGTGTTGGTGATATAACCGAAAAACAGTTTGGAGGATCGGGAGTAGTGATCTGGCCAAGTGAATCAGGTGGTGGATTCTGCTGGCAGTTTCTTGCCGGTGTGGATTTTGATATAACTCCCAATTTGAGTTTAGGGATAGGTTATAAATATTTCTCGGCTTATCCAACTGTTGGTGAGAAAACTTACTACCACTACTATGCTGATCTTGATTACAGAGCAAGTATTATTACAGCGGGTTTAACCTTTACTTTCTAGAAATTAAGATTAACGAGGTATCCTGAAACACAATAAATGGAGGAGGTTAAAGATTAATCTTTAA
>AWGX01000817.1 GCA_000495415.1 Smithella sp. ME-1
CCAGCGCACGCTGCGACGCTCAAAGATAATTTTCTCTGTCTCAGTCCAGTTTTCCGGTGGCGGTGCAGTTGTTGTTTTCTTTTCCGCTTCCAAATCCGCTTGTGTAGTCATGGTGTCAGGAGATAAACCATTTGCCGTTTTGTTATCCATACTACCTCCTTCACAAGACAAGTTGTGAAATGCGTCTATATATTCTAACTTCTTTTTTATACATTATTTTTGCTGTTTTCTGCAAGGGAAGTGTGGACAAACCAGCAGACATTCCATACACCGGATTCCGTAATTTTCAAACATGCTTGTGGTGAAATATTCCATAAAAGAATCTATCCAACCGACTTTTCCAGCCATCCATCTTAATGACGATTGAATCAGGTAAGGAGGTAAAAGAGTATGCCCGATGCAATTGGTCATGCATTTGGTGATATTTATTTTCCCGCCGTTAAGAGCCCCGACCGGGCAGGCCTTTTCGCACAGATCACATGAGGGGGGACAGATATTTTTATATTCTTTCGGCCTGCCGGTCGGAAGTTCTGCAGTAGTGATGAGACCACCCAACCTAAGGATATTACCGTACTCGGGATGAATAAAAATGGTATTCTTGCCTAGTTTACCCACACCTGCTTCCGCAGCAGCATGTTTGAAACTGATAATGCCATATGGTTCTCCCCGATGAAATTTAAGAGGATTATAAGCAGGTATAGCCAGAGACGGGAAACCTTCACCTTCAAGCATTGTCGCTATGGCACAGGCAGCATCGTTCATACGCCTGTAGTTGTCGGCAAATACTCTGGTATAAAACATGTAGTGAGGGTCATTATCGGATACAAAGACCGACTTCGGTAGTTGTCTGGCCAGGATAACAACACTTCGCGCACCAGGAAGATAATCACCCGGTCTGAAGCCAGGCGGCGCGGCCAGATTCAATCGTTCAGCGTCGGCAACAGCAACAACCGGAATATCGGATTCACCGGCTTTTTTGATGATTTTATCTATATAATTCATAGATTTAATTGTACGCTCTTAAGGTAAAAAAATATACCCATAAGGATAATAAAACGACCCTTTATTGCCTTGAGTTGCAAATATTTCGATTAATTCATCAAGTAAAGTAATTATTGTACCTCACCATAAATATACTAATTTTATAATATCCTGCTTGCCTTTAAATAATCTTTATGTTATTCATATGAAACATGTTTCACGTTGTCAAGTTTAATTTTTATTTATTTCGTTTTTAAGAAGAAATGATAAAAAAATATATACAATAATGTTTTTTTGCTTTATTTTTTTTCTATTTGTGTTATAAATTAAATATTTAATTTTAAGGGAGAAAATTTGGGGACTTTACTAAAGGCACGTATACCTGTTCAGCAACGAGGAATTGAAACAAAAGAAAAAATTATCGGCGCAGCAATGGCGTTATTTGCTGAAAAGGGATACCATAAAACAAATGCTATGGAAATCGCCGCAAAGGCTGAAATAGCAACGGGCACATTCTACAGTTATTTCAACAATAAA
>AWGX01000818.1 GCA_000495415.1 Smithella sp. ME-1
TTTCTCCAAGATGATCGGTACGACGCCTTATGTTCCGCTGATTGGAGCATGCGATTATCTGAACGCTCTGGGAGATGCTCTTGTAGGGTGGCTGCACCTCAAAATCGCCAACGTTGCCGCCAAGAAATATTTCGAGGTAACAGGTGAACAGGATAAAAATTTCTATATGGGTAAGATCCGGGGTGCCAAATTCTTCATTAATCGTATCACCGGTCTTGTTCCCGGTCATCTGGAAAACATCAAGAAGAATGAGCAGAGCGCGATGGATATTACTGATGACCAGTTTGTTGTCGAATAAATATTTTTAGAAAAATAAATTTTAGGCGGGGAGGTTTTTAACCTTCCCGCTTTTTTTAGTGACTCTCGCTAATCCCGATAAAATCGGGATTAGCGA
>AWGX01000819.1 GCA_000495415.1 Smithella sp. ME-1
CCTCCTCTTTGCCACCTCGTTATCCTTTGACCGGATGCGCAACCAAAAAGGCGCGCAACAAAATAAAACTTTCTACCTTACCGGGAATTGACGCCGAACAGGCGGCACATTCCACTCAAATTGGTATCGCATGTAAATTAATTTATCTTTCTTGCTGTATCCAACCAGTTCAATATTTTTTATTATAATTACTTACGAGGTTTTTTCTCATCAAATTACAGTCTTCATCGTGGCGATATATTTTTTGCAGATGTCACAATAATAATCAATACCGGCTTTCGCCATCCTTTTCTGCTCATCAGTAACATCATGAGTAATTTTTGCCGGATTGCCGGAGACTATTTTACCGGCAGGAATATGCATAC
>AWGX01000820.1 GCA_000495415.1 Smithella sp. ME-1
CCCGCCATAAGACTGAACCATCGTTTTTAAACACAACATACCAGCCATCGCTTACTACACCTATTTCCGGTTTCCCATCGCCATCAAAATCAGCGGCGGTAGGCGCACCACAATTTCCATAGCCAATGGATGACGACCATTTTGTCTGCCCTCTATGATCAAGAAGATATAAATTACATCCAACGGAAAGTATGACTTGCGGATAAGGATCATTGTCATCAATTTTACCAATTATACTGTAACCATTTTGCCATGAAATAGGGGCATGCCACAGTATCGTTCCATCATTTTTATATGCGGTACGACCATAAATAATTTCCGGAACACCATCAAGATTGATATCAGCAACAGTTGAAAGTGGAGCAATGAACGTACTTGGACCACTGCCATCGCCTGTTCCCTGCCATCTGATCGATCCATCATTACCGTTAAGAACAGTAGCTGCGATTATAACTACCGGATATCCGCTGTTATCAATATCTGCTATTGATGGACCACCCCACATATTACCCTGAGAGCTCACCACGGGACTCTTCCATTTAAGAACTCCCGTGTGTTCGAAACACAAAACACTACGGTCGCTTGCCGGAACTATTATTTCAACAAAACCATCATTGTCTATATCGCCAAGGGCAATTTGCGCGGCAGGATTAACCCGCAAAGATGAATCTGAAATTGTTAAAATTTCCTGACCATTATCACCTCTTATCGCGCGCAAAACACCATCATAATTATAGTTGTTCCCACTGTTTCCGAAAACCCAGGTGCTAAAAACAATTGCAGGAACATCCCTTTCATCAATAACACCATCACCATTCGTGTCCGCTATGCGCCCTACGACCGGTGTCATCATTACCTGATTATATTCAGGCAGAATATTGCTGCCTGTCCATTTCCATTTCACGACAGGATTAAATGCACCGGCAGATGGTGTAATTTCACATTTTGCACCTGTGCTAAGAATATTGTTTGTTTCGTTGATCTCTGCAACACTATTGGCGCTATCGACCATAGCGTAAAGCAGATTATCTTTAAAAAGTACTGTGCCTGATACCGGTATCATTAAAGTATCCGATGCATCTGAAACCAAATTATAATTATAAGTCACACTACCAACTAAATTATCTGTACCAGAAGTTAATTTTTTATCCTTATCCGTATCCTCGAAAACAGTTATATCAAATGGCACTGTAACATTACTGTTACCGCTGTTTTTGATGGTGACCTGCACATTTCCGGATATGGCTAAAGTCTGGCTATCTGTTGTTATGCCTGATGTATCAATGGCTGTCACTGCAAGGTCTGGCGCCGTAAAGACTTTCACAATGATTGATTTACGGGCGAGGTTGTTGATCTTGTCTGTTTCAATAACACTGCCAAGGGGATCAATATTAAAATATATTTGATATGTACCTGCATAACCTGTTGTGTTTAAGGTTGTTTGAACAGTGGCGGAACCACCCTGAGGGATAGATGGTATTGTCTGAGAACCAAAAACAAATGCTCCACCAAGACGCGGATCGCCCAAACTTGTTTCTACGCGGACATTTGTCGCATCCTGTGTTCCAATGTTATAAACCGTCGCAGAAATAACAGCCTGCTCGCCGGCGTTAGGTTGTGCCGGTGTAATCTGAATATCACTAGCTGATATGGACAAATCGGCACCACTGTTACCCAACACTACTATCGTCTTGTATGCCTGATTATTCAGTTTTGAAGTTTCAGTAATTAAGTTTTGCGGATCAACTTTTACATAAATGTTATTTTCCCCGGCGTGGCCCGTTGAATCCCAGCTAACATTTACATTAGCCAACCCTCCTGCCGAAATTGCAGGTACAGTAATAACTGAACCGATTGCCGTGCCGCCTGTACTTGGATCACCCAAATAGAAAGCGACTTCTGCATTATTTACAGTACTTTCACCAATATTACGTATCGCTGCATTGATGGCTACTTGACTTCCGTCTTTCGGATTAATAGGGCTGAAAGAAATATCCTCCTTGACAATTGAAAGATCAATTTTACCGCTACTAATCGTAAGAGCCTTTGTCGCTGTATTGTTTGCTTTACTGCCTTCGTTAATTGAATTCGCCCTGTCTACAATCACATAAATTGAATGGTCACCGTTTGTAAAAGTGCCTGATATTGACACCGCAGCTGTTCCACCTGCACTTATTGACGATATTACACTTGTTCCGATTGCTGTTCCGCCAGCGTTAGGGTCACCGTCATAAAAATCTACGGCAATATTACTTGCAGATGTTTCTCCATTGTTTCTAACCGATGCAGAAATAATAACGGATTCATTCGCATGCGGCAAAGAAGGATTAAAGCTTATATCGGCAGAAGAAATACTTAAATCCGGCAGTGTTGCTGTAGTCAGATTTTTTGAAGCTTTATTATTACTTGTGTTGAGTTCTTCAACGGTGTTAAGCGGATTTACAACAACGAATACCTCACCGGCAAATGCTGCCGGAATAGTCCATGTGATTTTTGCCTGAGCGCTGCCAAAAGCATCTATGGAAGGAACGACGCTCTCTCCAATCAACGTGCCACCTGCATCCGGATCGCCGTTATAGAATTTTACAGCAACGTCCGTTGCTACTGCCGGACCATCATTTCTAATATTGGCTGTTATATCTATAGTATCCCCAGCGACAGGATCATGCTTGGAAAAAGTAATATCGGATGTAGTGATAACCATATCTGGCTTAAAATAAACAAAAGCTCTTAAAGCCAGGGCCGTGGTGTATGGATCTTCATCCCACGAACCGTCAGCTAATTGAGAAGAAGCAAGATAATTGATTGCCGGTTGCGACGCGTTGGAAATGTTTACACCGCTGGCAATAAGCGCTTCCATTGCCAGCCCTGTTTCATACGCTGTCGATGGTGAAGAACCAAAACCGCCATCAGCATTTTGCTTACTCAACAAATATGCAGCACCAGTATTGATTTGATTTTGAAGGTTATAAGTGTTTTTGAATTGAGAAAGCGTAGAGATAACCACCGCAGTCATGTAAAGATTGCTGATATCGCCATTGTCAAACCCCCAGCCACCGTCCGAGTTTTGATGGGCCAGAAGATAATTGATTGCCGATTGAATAGTTATCTGATTGGCGTAATTAATAGATTTAAGCGCCTGTAAAGCGGAAGCCGTGTCTAAATTATCAACTGTAAAATCATCAAAGCCACCCCAGGCAAGCGCAAGTTCATCCAGATAAGAAATAAGAGCGACGCTGTCAGAACCACCTATGGCAAGTGAACAAATTCTCTCCGCAACGTGGTTGGTTGATTCTAATGGTTGGTTTTGCAGCCAGGATAACGCGTTTGCATAATTTGCGGTACCGGTTTGTTTAAGGAGTTTCAGCGTTTCTATTACTTCGGCTGTGGCAATGGTTGATTCTTCACCGGCAGTCCACGAACCGTCTGCATTTTGAGTGCTGGACAGGTAATTAAGACCATTGGTGATCTGCGTCGTTTCAGCAAAAACAATTGATGCCAGTACCATTTGAATCAGTAATGCAATGAATGTTATGCGCCTTCTCATGAGTGCCCTCCTGTACTGTCTCTCCGGTTCAACTTAAAATATTGATTACGATATAATATTGTTTTGTGAATTATTTTCATCTTTAAATAATCTTGAAAATTGTTCATGAGCTACGATGTTTCTTTTATGCATCAACCTCAACAACAAAAACATACATAGGACTGTCAATAAGCACAAAATCATTACGCCGTTCAAAATTAAAATGGCATCTCGTCCAATATAAATAGTTTTACTGCCAATATTAATAATGTTGGGTGTTTTTGTTGTATAGTAAATAATAAAAAATATTGCCTGCAGAATGAAAAACCATTTAATTATTTTATTTGTCTTTTTTCCTGATTCAACTTTCTTGATAATATTTTCCAATATAATATCTTTATTAAAATTATATTTTTTAACATATTTAAG
>AWGX01000821.1 GCA_000495415.1 Smithella sp. ME-1
AGCTTCGTTCTTACCAGGCCAGCCCAGTGTAGAAAAAGGCCAGAGCGCGGAACTAAACCAGGTGTCCAGAACATCTTCATCCTGTTTGAGTGACGTACTGCCGCAATCAGGACATTCTTTCGGGTCCGTCATACTAACAATAACTTTATCGCAATCTTCACAATACCAGACGGGAATACGGTGCCCCCACCACAACTGTCGTGATATGCACCAGTCGCGGATGTTGTTCATCCAGTCAAAGTAAGTGGCTTCCCACGTTTTAGGTATTATTTTTGTTTTTTCTTTTACAACTGCGGCAATGGCCTGCTTGGCCAGAGGCTTGATTCTGACAAACCATTGCTTGGAAACCATTGGTTCTATATCCGTCTTGCAACGATAACACTGACCAACATTGTGTGCATAAGGCTCGGTTCCTGCAATATAACCGCCCTTCTCCAGATCGGCCAAGACATTTTTGCGCGCTTCATAGCGATCCTGTCCCTTATATTTTCCACCGTATTCGTTGATGATGCCGTGACCATTCATAATTGAAATTATTTCCAACTGATGGCGCTGGGCCATGGCAAAGTCATTGGGATCCGAGCCCGGGGTAATCTTAACCGCACCGGAACCGAAATCCATTGTTACATAGTCATCGGCAATGACCGGAATCTTTTTGTTCATTAACGGCAACATAACAAATTTACCAAATTGATCTCTGTAGCGAAAATCCAGGGGATTCACGGCCACAGCCGTGTCACCCAGCATTGTTTCCGGCCTGGTTGTAGTTACTATAATATCGCCACTGCCATCAGTGAAAGGATAACGTATATTCCAAAGGAAACTTGCGTCCTGCTTAAATTCGACTTCCAGATCGGAAATGGCGGTATGGCAGCGTGGACACCAATTGACAATATAATCTCCCTGATAAATCATATCTTCATTATACAGCCGGACAAAAACTTCCCGAACAGCCCGGGACAAACCCTTGTCCATAGTAAAACGCTCACGCTCCCAGTCACAGGAACAGCCAAGACGTTTGAGTTGGTTAATGATTACGCCTCCGTATTTTTCTTTCCATTCCCAGACGCGGGCGATAAATTTTTCCCGCCCCAGATCATGACGGGACAATCCCTCTTTCATTAATTCCTGTTCGACTACGTTTTGCGTGGCAATGCCTGCGTGATCCATACCAGGCATCCAGAGAGTGTTACAGCCCTGCATTCTTTTAAAGCGGATAATGATATCCTGCAACGTATTATTCAAAGCATGTCCCATATGCAGCATCCCGGTCACATTGGGAGGCGGGATAACAATGGAGAAAGCCGGTGCGTCACTTTTATCTTGAGCGTGAAAAAACTTTTTTTTCAGCCAGTAATCATACAATCTTTTTTCGGCATTAGCCGGTTCAAACGCTTTACTTAAATCTTTTGTTGACATATTTATATTTAGTACTCCTTCAAGCTAACAAAATTCTGAAACATGGAATTCACTATCACGGGCATTCGCCCTCCGCTAACGCGGGATAGTTCGTCCTGCAAGTTTCAGCGCGCTTCGCTTCTAAAACTTGGGTCTCACTAAAAAA
>AWGX01000822.1 GCA_000495415.1 Smithella sp. ME-1
AAACATCCTCCCCCTTAATCCCCCTCCAGAGGGGGACACAAAAAATCATACTAAAACTCCATTAGGCCTTCTATCTCTGCCAACACCTGATCATTAGTGAAGTGCCGTGCGATAATTGCCGAAGCCGGACAGACCGACGCGCAAAGACCGCAGCCCTTGCACAGCGCCTCGTTAATTTCCGAAATGCCTTTTTGCTCGTTAAAGAACGGCGCACCGTAGGGACAGACACGTACACAGTTCTGGCAGGCGCAACACGATGCGGGATTGACCATCGCTGTTGTTGCCTCGAGTTCCATTTTGTCTTTTACGACAATCGTCAATGCTTCCGCCGCCGCGCCGTTGGCCTGCGCCACAGTATCGGGAATATCTTTCGGGCTCTGGCAGACACCGGCTATAAAAATTCCTTCCGACATCGTGGAAAGAGGCGCGAGCTTCGGATGGCGCTCCATGAAAAAGCCATATTTGTCTGTGCTCAAATTAAAAAGTCTGGCGACGTCTTTGGAATCAGCCCGCGGAATCATTGCCGGTGAAAGGACAACCATATCCACCGGTAGTTTAATAAATTTGCCTGTAATCGTATCTTCTGCTTCCACAATCAAACGTCCTGGTTCGTCAGCGCTTTCGACTACGCGCGCACCCTTGCCGCGGATAAATTTCACATCCTCTTCGATGATGCGATTATAAAACTCTTCATATCCCTTTCCGGCAGCGCGCATATCAATATAAAACTGGTAAACATCAGCGGAAGTCTTCTCTTTAAAAAGGTGAGCGAATTTAAGTGAATACATGCAGCAGACCCGGCTGCAATGCTCATAATTATTTTTATCACGGCTGCCGATACAGTGCAGTATGGCAATCGCCTGCGGTTCTTTGCCGTCGCGCAGTGTCACCTTGCCGCCCGTCGGACCGGCAGAATTAAAAAGTCTTTCCACTTCCAGGGAACTGTAAACCCCCGGATACTTGCCGTAACCATACTGTACAAGCGGTTTTGTATTCATCAAATCATAGCCAGTGGCTACGATAACCGCACCGACTTTCACAGTGGTGAATGTATCCTGCTGTTCGTAGTCAATCGCTTTTTGCTCGCAAACCTTCTGACAAAGTTTACATTTTCCTTTAATGAAGTAAGTACAGGATTCCCTGTCGATAACCGGCTTTTGCGGTACGGCCTGTGGAAAGGGAATGTAAATGGCCTTCCTTTTCACCAGGCCTTCATCCCATTCGGATACGCCTTTACCGGGACACTTTTCCGTGCAGGCCAGACATGCGTTGCATTTGCTGTGATCGACATAACGTGCCTTCTGTTTGATGGTAATGTCGAAATTGCCGACATAGCCCTTAACCTCGGTTACTTCGCAATAGGTCATCATGGTTATGTTTTTGTGCTGCAAGACAGCATCCATCTTGGGAGTCAGAATACAGGCGGAGCAATCGAGCGTGGGAAACGTTTTATCAAACTGCGCCATATGTCCGCCGATCGTAGAATTCTTTTCCACCAGATATACTTTTTTGCCGGTATTGGCCAGCTCCAGTGCAGCCTGAATTCCGGCGATACCTCCGCCGATCACCATCACATCGGGATTGACATCGATAACGCGGGAAGTAAGCGGAGCAAGAAGCCTTGCCCGGTAGACTGCACCGTTGAGTACAGCTTTGGCTTTGGACGTTCCCTCTTCAATATCGTGAGTGACCCAGGATACCTGTTCGCGGATGTTGACAATTGTTACCATGTATTTATTAAGCCCGGCGTTTTCGATGACTTTACGGAAAGTCTGTTCGTGCATCAAAGGAGAACAAGCCGCCACGATAACTCGATCCAGCCTATGCTCTTTGATATCGTTGGCAATCATTTCCTGTCCGGGCGTGGAACACATGAACTTGTAATCTTTGGCAACGACAACATCAGGCAAGGTGGACGCAAACTGCGACAGGTCACTTACTCGAATTGTTTTAGCTATATTTAAACCGCAGTGGCAAACAAAAACACCAATTCTGCTCATACATTCTCCCTACTTATACATTATAATGAACATCAGCCTGTAATTGCGAAGCGCAGCGAGAAATCTTATAAATAAAAACATAAACGAAAGATTTCTCGTCGTCCCTACAAGTCGGGACTCCTCGAAATGACATTAATTGCAATATTTCAAACGCTTTTTTCTCCAAAAAATATTTTCAATCAGCTTTACAGGTAAAGTTGAGGTCGGTCGCACCCGCCATTAACTCTTCCATATTGACGCCAAGGCTCTCCAGAAACAGTTCAGTTACGTCTTTGATTTTAATTTGTTCATCAACGTTGAGCGTCCGGCTGCTATCTTCAAACATAGTGATGCAGTACGGACATGATGTTGCCAGAACAGTTGCACCTGTGGTCATTGCTTCTTCTATACGCAAATCACTAAGCCGCTCGCCTTTTAGTTTTTCCATCCATAATCCGCCACCGCCGCCACCGCAGCACATGCTCTGTTCGCGGTTTCTTCCCATTTCTACAAAATCAATACCGGGAATGGCTTTGAGAATATCACGGGGAGCGTCATAAACGCCGCTGTGTCTGCCCAGATAACATGGATCGTGATATGTTACTTTAAGACCGCCGAAATCTTTTTTCGGCGTCAGTTTTCCTTCTTTTATCAGCCTATCAATAAGCTGGCTTAAATGCAGGACTTCATAGTCTTCGCCGTATTCTTTTTTGAAAGTGGCCAGACAATGAGGCGATACAGTTATTATCTTGTCAACATTATTGGTCTTGAAATAATTAAGATTATTCTGTCTGAGTTTTTCGAAAAGCTCCAGATCGCCGACTTTTCTCACACTTTCGCCGCAACAATTAACATCCACTGAAGGCATTCCCCAGTTTAAGCCACCCAGATTTAATACTTCAGCAGTCGCTTTAGCCAACTTGACATTACGGGGATCATAACAAACCGTACAGCAGGTCCAGAAAAGATATTCCGTGTCTTTGCTGTAAACAGGATAATTTTCTTTAGCCCAGTCATTTCTCTTGGCCTGATCACCTGACCATGGGTTGCCGCGCGCCGACATCGAACCGATAAAAGCACGCAGACTTTGCGGCAGCATTCCACCACCACTGTAAACATTGCGTATAGCAGTTACGACATCTATAAGCTCGACGCCCCGGGGACAACGATCAACGCAGAACTTACAGGTTGAACATCCCCACATATATTCTTCAATACCATCTATCCCCAGCTGTCCGAATCGCACAAGTTTGCGTATATTAAAATGTGTTATTGGTGTCCAGGGACATGTTCCTGTGCAGGTTCCACACTGGTAACATTTTTTCAGCGCTTCACCGCCTGCATCCACAATCGCCTGAGACATTTCCAAGTATGGCGTTACTGTTTGCGACATTCAGCATCTCCTGTTATTCATAAATCAATTTCTTTTTTTGCTAACACACAAAAAAAGAAAGCGCAAATTGAAACTTGACTTCAACCATAGCATCGATAAAAACATCGAATAATTTAAAAATATAGTACGCTAGTTATCTGCCAATCTTCCGCGTAACCAAGACTACAGCCTCTTAAAAAGTGCCAGAGGCAAGGCACGCAAATCCTAGTGAGCCATGCCTCTCGAAAAGAAGATGATTTTAAAAGATGTAAATACCACTTCGATTTCAAAGGATAACGCGGCGGCAAGGAGG
>AWGX01000823.1 GCA_000495415.1 Smithella sp. ME-1
AAACGACAAACAATACCCGCAAAAATTATCAAAGAGATGCCGTTACCGATTCCTTTTTCCGTAATCGTTTCGCCAAGCCACATGATGAAAGCCGTACCTGAAGTCAAGGTAATAACGGTCATCATTATAAAAGACCAACCCGGTTGCAAAACAATGGGAGCTCCCGAAGGACCGGCCATTTGTTGTAAACCGTAAGCAATACCAAAACCCTGTATAATACTTAAAAGAACTGTTCCGTAACGGG
>AWGX01000824.1 GCA_000495415.1 Smithella sp. ME-1
CATTAGTACAGCTAAGGTAAATTCCAACTGGCCATCTTATGATGGATACGCGGTAGACTCACTGGTTTTGATTGAGGCCATTGCGCAAACCGCCGCTATTGTCGAAGGTTACAAGAGAAAGCAACAGGGGAAAGATGGCGTAAAGGGCTGGCTGGTCGGCATCAAAAGTGCGAATTTCAAAACAGAAAAGATACCCATAAACACAAACTTAATTATCATGATAGAAAGCAAGTATTCGTTTGATAACTATGGTGTAGTGGAAGGAATAGTTAAAACCGGTGATAAGATATTAGCTACTGCCACTCTTCAGGCCCTGCGCATGAATGAAGACAATAAAATAAATATTTTTTAAGGAGTTCTGTTAAAATATGGATGATAAAAAAATTGCGATAATCACGGGAGCAAGTCGTGGAATTGGCCGTGCTACAGCGATAGAACTGTCAAAAGTCGGTTATTTTGTAATCATAAACTTCAAATCTAATGAATCGGCAGCCCAAGAAACATTAAGCCTTGTACAAGCCGTTGGAGGAGAAGGAGAGATTTCCCGGTTTGATGTTGCCGATAGCACACAGACCAAAGACGCAGTTAAAACAATTATAGAACATTATAAAAATATTCACGTACTCGTTAACAATGCGGGGATTACTGCCGATGGTCTTTTTATGCTGTTGGGTGAAGATGAATGGGACAGTGTAATTAACACAAGTTTGAAAGGTTTTTATAACATGACGAAACCCGTTTTGCGTGAAATGGTCAGAAAAAAGCGCGGTTCAATCATTTCCCTTTCTTCCCTTTCCGCGCTGATGCCCAATCGTGGCCAGTCAAATTATTCGGCAGCTAAAGCGGGCATCATAGCCGCATCCAGATCGCTAGCCACGGAAGTGGCGCGCTTCGGCATACGCGTTAATGTAGTAGCACCGGGATTAATTGAAACAGATATGGTTAAAGAAGCCCCCGTTGAACAAATCAAACAAATGATTCCCATGGCACGCCTGGGGAAACCTGAAGAAGTAGCTAACGTCATTCGTTTTTTGTGTTCTGATGACGCTTCTTATATCACAGGACAGGTTATTGGAATTAATGGCGGGATATGTTGATGAAAGTTCGCTACACATTATATATTCTGCTTTGCATCTTTGCCGGTGTTTTTCTGGTTGCAGTCTCGCCAAGTCATGCCGGAACAAATGATTTTGAAAGATTGCGTAAAGAATCGCCGAATATTAAAACTATTCAGGCCGACTTTGTACAAAAAAAATCCATGAAAATATTATCTAAACCACTTATCTCAGAAGGCCGTCTTTATTATGCAGCTCCCGATTCATTACGCTGGGAATATTTTAAACCTTTAAGAAGCATAGTGATTACACATAAAAACAACACCAAACGCTACATAGCTTCCGGTGGGAAAATGGTAGAAGATAAAACCGGCGGCGCGCAGGCGATGAAAATTGTGTTAAACGAAGTTAGTGGTTGGATGAACGGCAAGTTTGACCAGAATCCGTCATTCAAAGCGACCATAAATGAAGGAACAAATACCAGAATTATTCTAACGCCTACGGAAAAGAGTATGGCCGGCATGATTGAGAAAATAGAAATTACCCTCTTTAAAAAAACATCAACCGTTAAATCTGTAAAAATTATAGAAAGCGCAAACAACCTTACACAGATTGATTTTGGCAACGTGGAAATTAACAAAGCAATCAATTCCTCGGTATTTCAGGATGTGGAATGAAGCGCATATCTGTTTTAATACTAACCGTTTTTCTTTTGTCCTGCCAGACATTGCCGGTAATTAATGCACCGGTTATTGCAGTGAATGAAAACGCTTTGACTTGTCCTTCTCCTTTTTTAAAACAAAAATTTCGACTGGTTCACTCCATAGAAAACCGTATGTTCGGTGAAACGCAAAGTGTAATTATCGGCGTAACTTTAGCCGATCCTTATACACGCGTCATTTCCTGCGCAATTATGTCCGCTGAAGGGATGGTACTGTTTGAAGCCGAATCCGGTTCGGATATGCTAAAAGTCAATCGGGCGTTACCCCCATTTGACTCCGAAGGTTTTGCAAAAAATGTTGTTGAAGACATAAAACTGATATTTTTCGCGCCGGACGGCAAACTTCAGGTAAAAGGCACTCTTTCCGATGGCGCTACGGCGTGCCGCTACAGAAAAGAAAATGGTGACTGGATTGATGTAATTAATGATATAGTGGAAGGCACAGCAGTTAAACGCTATTCAGCCAACGGCGTTCTGAAGCGTTATATTAAGTTTAATAAAGCGGCAGGTAATATTTATCAGAACATTGAATTGCAGGCATACGAGATATTTAATTATTCGTTATTGATGAATCTCATTGAAGCCCAACCGATAGAAATAAAAACACCAGAGGCAAAACATTCTAGAGAAACTAAAAAATGAGACATCCTGTCGAAGGCAAAAATATTGTTATTATCGGTTCCGGTATCGGCGGCCTGAGCGCGGGAATTCTTTTATCGTTATTAAACTTTCAGGTAACCGTAGTAGAAAAAAATCCTCTACCCGGCGGTTTGATGCGGTCTTACCGCCGCAGCGGCATGGATTGCCCTGTAGGTGTCCACTACGTGGGTGCTCTTGGTGAAAAAGAGCCTTTGGGTCTAATGTTTCATGCTTTGGGTATACCGGTTGATGAATTGTTTGTTCCCATGGGAGAGAAGGGCATCATTGATCGTTATATTTTTGATGATTTGACATTTGATTTACCGGCAAGTATCGACGCGCTGGAAGACAGCCTGAGAAAAACTTTCCCTCAGGATAAGCAAGCCCTGAACATCATCATGGCAAATCTTCGCAAAATTTCCGGGCAAATGGTTGATCCTTCTTTTTTGTTCAGTCAGGGCGATCCCTTTCAGAACATGGACTACTATCTTCCCATGGCAGAATTGCTCGATTCTCTCAGCGTATCTGCAGAATTGAGGGCGATATTAGCCGTTCCCTGCAATCTGATTGGCGTACCGCTTAGCGATTGTCCTGTAATCTTTCATCACATGGTTTTAGCCAGTTATCTTTTTTCTTCCTGGAGATTAAAGGAATGTGGCAGCAAGATGACGGATATCTTCGTCAGTCGTTTTGAGGAACTGGGCGGGAAACTCATTCTGAATGACGGTGTCAAAAAAATATCATCTGTAAACGGTAAAGTGAATGGAGTGATTTTAGAATCGGGGACAACTCTTTTTGCCGATGGCGTCGTTGCCGCCATACACCCGAAGATGTTGCTCCAATTACTGGATGCGGATGTCTTGCGCGATCCTCACCGCAGGCGCATTCAAGGGCTTATAGAAACAGAAGGGGTTATTGCCGTCAATGCTTCCGTAGATGCCGCGGCACATCCGGAAATTAATTATAATATTTACAGATTACATGCGGATGAAAAAGGCATTATTCAAGACGGGGTTTTTTATCAATTACGCGGCGAAAATCCCTCCGGTTTCAATCTGCTTTCCATAATTACAAAATCTTTGTACAGTGATTGGAGTCAATGGGAAAATACCTCAACAGGCAAACGAGGACAGGAATATGAAGAAAGGAAAATGAACATCGCTAAAAGTCTGGTCAAAAAAGCTGAAGAAATTTTCGGTGATCTCAGCAGCGCTCAGATATTAGATGTATACACCCCTCTCACTATCAGGGACTATGTCAATGCTCCGGAAGGAGCCTGCTACGGAATAATGCGATCATCGCGTCAACTGTTGAAGGCAATCTCGCTAAATAATATTCCTATTCCCGGTCTGTGCCTGGCGGGACAAAACGCCATAGCTCCGGGAGTTATGGGCTGCATGTTCGGCTCCTTCAACGCGGCCAGACAAATTATTGGCGCCGAGCGATTTGCTCAAGGAATCAAAAGAGATACATAATCCCGCTTCGCTTCGGGGATAGTTTCCAATCCCGATTAATCGGGATTG
>AWGX01000825.1 GCA_000495415.1 Smithella sp. ME-1
GCCTTGCCCAGATCCGGAGTTTGGATGACAAAAATAAAGTTTATCTTCGGATTGATATTAATTGGCGCGGCTGAATATTTCCTGTATACTGCGGGCGTTTTATCAATATAAAAAATGAGGTTTTAATGAATAGAAAAATAATACTGTTAATTGCTACGATTTTATTTATTTTTATTTTTTTTACCATATCATTCGGACAATACAGACCTAGTGTCTTTTCCATTCCGGCACCTGATTTTTCATTATATGATATAAATGGAAAAATGTTTAAATTAAGCAATCAAAAAAGAAATCCGGTAATAATGTTTTTCGGTACTACCTGGTGCCCGGCCTGCCGCGATGAGATGCCTTATTATAAAGCGCTTTATGATAAATATGCCAAACGTGGATTAAAGTTTTTATATATAGACATAAACGAATCAGCCAAAAGAGTGGCTCGCTTTGCTAAAGAAAATTCATTCCCTTATATTGTTTTGCTGGATTCAGACGGCAGCGTTGCCAATAGTTACAACGTCACCGGAGTACCGACATTATTTCTAATAGATAAACATGGAAATATTGTCGGTGCAAGTCACCGGACAATGGATTTGCCGATTAATAAACTTTTTCCCGCAAAGAAATAAGTGTTGTATCCAAATCGTATTTGACTAAAATTAAACCACAAAATTATTGTGGAGAACGAACAATGACAGAAAAAAACTGGCTGCAGGATTTAACAAAATCGGACACTGATCGCTGGATTGGCGGCGTCTGCGGCGGGCTGGGAGAACATACTTCCATTCCTTCCTGGGCATGGCGATTGTTATTTGCAATTTTCATTATTTTTTACGGTACCGGATTATTAATATACATTCTTCTGTGGATTTTCATTCCGGCCAAATCAAAAGAAGGAAATTAATTATGAGACTAAAAAACGATATTTATATTTACGAATGGACAAATCCCTTTGAAAACAATAGTAACAGCTACTTTATCGGAGGCAATGTGCAGGCAATAATTGACCCGGGACTAACCGGTTACGTGCCTGATTTATTGAATCGAATGTCCGATGACGGCATTAAAAAAGAAGATATTCGCTACGTTATCAACACTCATTCGCATCCAGATCATTTTCAGGGTTCCGAAGTTTTTGATCAGGAAAAAGTTAAGGTAGGGCTGCATACAAAAGAAATAGAGTTTCTTAAAGGAGAAGGTGGCGAATTGTATGGCCTCTTTGGCATTAACGCTCCCAGAATGAATGTAAATTTCCCGTTGGAAGAAGGTGATGTGGTTTTAGGAGATCAGATATTCAAAATAATTCTTGCCCCCGGTCATTCCCCCGGTTCCATCGGCCTCTACTGGCCGGAACAAAAAGCACTGTTTTGCGGCGATGTGGTTTTTGATCAAAGTGTCGGACGAACTGATTTTCCGGGAGGCAACGGCGCGCTTTTAAAGAAAAGCATTCTTGCTTTGGCCAATCTCGACATCGAGTGGCTTCTCCCCGGACACATGGGCATCGTCCACGGAAAAAACAACATTCAGAATAATTTCAATGTCATCATTCAGGGCATATTCCCTTACATTTAAAAAATTCTTTTTTGCGGAGAAAACCTTTTATGGCCAATGAAGGAAACAAAGTAATTTACTCCATGATTGGAGTAAGCAAAATCTACGAAAAAAAACCGGTCCTCAAAGACATTTATTTGTCTTATTTTTATGGAGCCAAAATCGGTGTCATCGGTTTAAATGGTTCTGGTAAAAGCTCTCTTCTGAAAATTCTTGCCGGAGTGGATACGGATTTTCAGGGTAAGACTATACTGTCGGCAAGCTATACTGTCGGCTATCTGGAGCAGGAACCGCGTCTGGACGAAACCAAAACCGTGCGGCAGATCGTCGAACAGGGTGCGCAAGGCACAATGGATTTAATTCACGAATACAATGAAATAAACGAAAAATTTGCAGAACCGATGTCGGATGACGAAATGGCCAAACTCTGCGAAAGACAGGGCGCTGTACAGGAAAAACTCGACGCTCTTGATGCCTGGGATATAGACTCCCGTCTGGAAATGGCCATGGACGCTTTGCGCTGTCCGCCCGGCGAAACGCCTATTAGAGTGCTTTCCGGCGGAGAAAGACGCCGTGTTGCCTTATGTCGCCTGCTTCTGCAGAAACCGGACATACTTCTTCTGGATGAACCAACCAACCATCTGGATGCGGAATCCGTCGCCTGGCTGGAACATCATCTGCAAAAATATGAAGGCACTATTATTGCCGTCACACACGATCGTTATTTTCTGGATAACGTTGCCGGATGGATTCTGGAACTGGACCGCGGACAGGGCATTCCCTGGCAGGGAAACTATTCTTCCTGGCTGGAACAAAAACAAAACCGCCTGAAAAATGAGGAAAAGGCGGAAACCGAGCGCATCAAAACCCTGGAGCGTGAACTGGAATGGATTCGTATGTCACCTAAAGGCAGGCACGCCAAATCTAAGGCGCGCATCAGCGCTTATGAGGAACTGCTGGGAAAAAATATGGAAAAAGAATCCGGCACTCGGGAAATCTTTATCGCGCCGGGACCCCGTTTGGGCGATCTGGTAATCGAAACCAAAGATGTCAACAAAGGTTATAGCGATAAGCTGCTGGTAGAAGGTATGAGTTTCGCTTTGCCGCCCGGCGGCATCGTCGGTGTTATTGGCCCCAACGGCGCGGGCAAGACCACGCTGTTTCGCATGATTACCGGACAGGAAAAACCGGATTCCGGAGACATACGCATCGGCGATACAGTAAAACTCGCTTATGTTGACCAGAGTCGCGATTCACTCGAACCCGATAAAAATATCTGGGAAATGATTTCCGACGGACAGGATATTGTCCCAATCGGCAACAGGCAGATAAATTCGCGCGCATATGTTTCGCGCTTCAATTTTTCCGGCACAGATCAGCAAAAGAAAGTAGGAACGCTCTCCGGTGGTGAACGCAACCGCGTTCATCTGGCACGCATGCTCAAGGAAGGCGGCAATGTCCTGTTACTTGATGAACCGACCAATGATCTGGATGTTAATACGCTCCGCGCATTGGAAGACGCGTTGGAGAATTTTGCCGGATGCGTCGTCGTCATCAGCCACGACCGCTGGTTTCTGGACAGAATCTGCACACACATTCTGGCATTTGAAGGTGAAAGCAAGGTACTTTTCTTTGACGGCAACTATTCCGAATATGAAGAAGACAGAAAGAGCAGACTGGGAGCCGCCGCTAATCAACCACATCGAATCAAGTACCGCCAATTAACCAGACGATAGCCCTGCTTCTCAATCAAAGCGCTATCTTTGATTGAGAAGCAGGATGAATTTCGTTATTCTGATTGGTCTTTCTCATTCTTTTGTTGTTTCTTCTCTAACGATTTTCCGCCTACCTTGGTAATGTTCATTTCACCCGGTTCTGCTGAAATGAACCAGTTGTCCAAGTCAAACTGAATATTGCTGATATGAGGCAGGTTCATTAATTCCGCTACCAGAGCCTCAATGTTCGGGAGGCTCAAATCCTCCTGGGATAATTTACTTAAACTGCCATAAAAATGTATTGTTTTATTGACACAAGAATAATTGATTTTCGTCATATCAATATTGCGGCTTACTAAAATTTGTTTTACTTTTCTATTTGTTTCGTACCTGGAAAATTCATCTGACATAAGAACTCTTTTATAAATAAGGCATTTTTGCTTAACATTAACCAAGATTTGTAATAATGTCAATTTCTTATGTGCTTATTGTAAATGTAGCATGAATATGATCTCTCATTAGAGGATAGAAATTTTCATGCAAACTGAAACTTGTAAATGAGTCTATCGATTACGACGATGTACCTTGGAAGAACAGCAGTTCTATATTCCGGATACAAAAAGACTTGATAAAAAACGTTACCTTATATTATAGGCAATGCATTCCATTCTTAAAAAGAGGAGGTTGTCTTGGCACGCATACCATATTTTACGGCGCAAGATGCTAAAGCAGATCCCAATAAACTGGCCTTGCTGGGAAAAGAACCTCAAATGAACATTTTCAAGATCATTACCCATGCAACATATCCGATTGCACGTAAATTCATTACTTTGCCCGCGTCGGTTCTCATGAACGGCAAAGTCAATCCTATTCTTAGAGAAATGGCTATAGTCCGTGCCGGCATTCTTTGTCACTCGGAATACGAGGTGCATCAGCATCTTAAAGTTTCCAGATGGGTAGGCATGCCTGAGGAAAAGATTGAAGCACTTACTATCGGTTCAACTGCGCCGGTTTTTTCAGAAATAGAACAGTTGGTGCTGCGCTTTACCGAAGAAATGGTGCAATGTTACAAGGTCAGTGACGAAACTTTCACTGCATTGAGCCAACATTTTTCTTATGAAGAACTGGTGGAGTTATCTATCGCGGTAGGATGCTATATGATGATAAGTATTTTCCTTAACACTTTCGAAGTCGACATCGAAGACCAGCCTTTATCCCCTTGAAAAAGAAAAACACCATAAGAAAACCGCCCTCATGGTTTAAACCATGA
>AWGX01000826.1 GCA_000495415.1 Smithella sp. ME-1
ACGATTCGCTGATGATATTGCAGCCAATATGTCTTGTCCGGACGCTCAAAGCATTTTTTCGAATGGTTTTCGCAAATCACTGGTAGAAACGGAAGTCAAAGTTAGATCGTACATAGGAAGCGCTAATGTACGCAGAAATTAGACTGATTCTAAAATATCAACAAGGAGTTTTCAATGAATAAGAATAAAATATCCTGTATTCGAAATATTTTAGTAAAAAGAATGACTGAGTTGATTGAATCATCAGACAATACAATTAAAAAACTTAAGATAACCGATGAAAAGTTTGCCGATCCTTTTGATCAAGCGGCATTTGAAACAAGTAAAAATGTCGATCTAAACTGCCGCATCAAGAACTGGAATTTGCTGCTCGACATCAAAGAAACTATCCTGCGCATTGACCGAGG
>AWGX01000827.1 GCA_000495415.1 Smithella sp. ME-1
ATAAAGCGTTGATTTAGAATAATATTTACTATATAAAATATAGACGTCATATGCAAGAACAAAAAAATATCTGTTCTGATTTGTTTTTGTATAAAAATTAAAGATTTATTGACAAGAATACTCAATTGATATAACAGAAAACGGTCATTTAATACTGAGCCGTCTTCAGCAAAATCATATATTTGCTGCTAAGGCACCATGTTAAATACAATCAGTTGATAAGAAAAGATAAATATTTTATGAAACATGATAGTATTATTGCCCGCGGTGGTTATCCATTTATCATTTTGTCTCTGGTTACTACTGTATTTATTGCATTT
>AWGX01000828.1 GCA_000495415.1 Smithella sp. ME-1
GACTTCGCGCCAGCGGGGGACAGGCAATGTGTTCATTTGCAAGTTTTTCACCTTCTAAAGCAGTGGTAGGCAATACCTACCATTCCCCTTACTATTAATCAGTATTGTTTTCCCCCATCCCTTACATTAATTTGCGGTTAAAGAAATAAATAATTTCGTGGAGGTATTTATGAAAATCTATATTTGCCAGGTTTGCGGATATCTTGCATTCAACAATTTGCCGGACACATGTCCGGTCTGCGGTGCGGAAAAAGATAAATTTTTGCAAAATGATGAAATTTTTAAAGAGTCCATGAAAAAGAGCCCGGAGGCTGAGATCAAACATGTTCCGGCTGTCGCTATCAATGATCAGAGTTGCAGCCTTATTCCGGAATCCAGTTGCATGGAAGTAATTGTAACCATCGGCAAGGTAATGCACCCAATGGAAGAAAAGCACTACATTCGTTTCATAGATGCTTATCAGAATGATAAACTTATTGCCCGAATGGGACTCACACCCCTCAGTGTTTATCCTATAGCATGTTTCCATTTGAAAGAAGCGGGAGGTAAAATTACCATCGTCGAGAATTGTAGTATCCATGGTTATTGGAAGTCAGAGCTATAGACGAAAAGCGCAGACAGCTTTAAATCTACAAATCAAAAATAACCCAAAGGAGGCCGTTATGGAAAACAAGGAAATAGTGAAACAGATGATTGATTTGCACAAGACATCATTCGGGAACTTCTTTTCAACAATGGTAACGCTTCAGGACCGGGCGGAAAAAATTATGAAGTCTTTTGTCGATCAAACCCCAGGAATAACCGATGAAGGAAAAAAGGTCATGGACCAGCTAAATAGTATGTACAAGAAAAACCGTGACGATTTCAAGAACGCTGTCGATGAGGGATACGAAAAGGTTGAGGTATTCTTCGATGGCAGTGCAACGGCCATGTTTCAAGACCAGACCAAGAAGATATTCGACCTCTTTTCATACCAGAAGAACTGGATGCCCTTTGATTTTATGAAACACATGGAAGAATTGGCGGCAATGTATAAGAAGGGTTATGACGAATTCAATAAACAAATAGATAAGAACCTTCAACGTATGGGGCAATTTTCTTCTGTTGCGAACAAACCACAGACAAAGAGTAAGTAGCAGAAATGAGTCTCTGCAAGCAGATGAAACATTGGATTGTTGCCGTTTGATGTATCCGATGCCTGTCATTAAAACAGCCCAGGTGTCAAGAAGATGAAGACAGGCCGGGTTCCGGAGATCGTAGCAACCGATTAGGGATCAAACAGGATATGCCCGCATGGTGTAAAACCACAGAGAACGAATGTCTGGCCATTGAAGACAAAGGCGAAGCAGTTAAGGTTTACGTCAGGAAAACCAGGGAATAATTTAATCCTTTTAAAATATATGTTTCCAGGTAACCAAAGATAAACATTTTAAACTTTAATAGAAAGGAGAAATAATCATGAACACAGAAATGACGACGATGTGGAATGCTGTGCAGGCAGGATTAGGAAATCATATCCCGGCCCTGCTGGGAGCGTTAGCCATATTGATAGTAGGCTGGCTTATCGCTTTATTAGTACGTGCCGCTGTTCGCAAGGGATTGGGATTCTTAAATCTTAATGCACGCTTCACTCAACTCACCGGTCAAACCGTGGATATTGAAAAAGCCGTAGGCGTGGCACTATTTTGGTTTGTGCTGCTCTTTACACTGACTGCTGTGTTTAACTCACTGGATTTGGGATTTGTTTCCGCACCTTTTGCCGCGTTGTTGACAAAATTTCTTGAATACGTTCCACGCTTGCTCGCTGGTCTGATCATAGCAATGCTGGCTTGGTTAATTGCCAGCGTAGTGCGCAAAATGGTTAGCAAGGCTCTTTCCAAGACCACCCTTGACGAAAAACTTTCCGAACACGCCGGCATGCCTCCCATCAGTGACGGTTTGAGCCAGGCGCTATTCTGGCTTATCATTTTATTATTTGTACCGGCTGTCCTTAACGCGCTCCAAATGAATGGGCTGCTGGAACCGTTTCGCGAAATGATCGCCAAAATACTTGACATAGTGCCCAATGCGATAGCTGCCTTTGTTATTGGAGGTGTGGGATGGATTTTAGCCACCGTGCTTCGTAATCTTACAACAAACCTCTTGCGTACGGCCGGAAGTGACAAAATAGGTCATCAAGTCGGATTGAGCGAATCGGTTAAACTTTCCAATGCAGTAGGTTTAGTAGTTTTTGTTGTCGTGTTCCTGCCGGCGCTTATTGCCGCATTGGATGCACTGAAGATCGAGGCCATTTCCAAACCAGCCACAGACATGCTGAGCATGTTTTTTGAGGCTGTGCCGCACATCATTGCGGCCGGTCTTATACTGGTAATAACTTGGATGATCGCTTCCTTTGCTTCGCGTCTGTTAGCCAGCTTGCTAAATACCATAGGTTTCGACAATCTGCCTCAGCATACTGGTATTGCCTCCGCTTTTCAAAAAACTCCCGCTTCGGTATTTGTTGGCTACGTTGTTCTGTTTTTTGCCATGCTGTTCGCCACTGTTGAAGCAGCCAATCAAGTAGGGTTTACGCATATCAGCGATACCGTGGATACTTTTATCCGCTTCGGCGGTGATGTGCTGTTAGGCGCGATTATTCTTGTTGTTGGATTCTGGCTGGCAACCCTTGCTTATGAAGTAATGGAGAAAGCCAGCGGTCCCAACACTAAGGGATTGGCAAGGATTGGTCGTTATGCAATTTTAGGGTTGGTACTGGCTCTTGGCTTGCGCGCTATGGGCATTGCCGATGACATCGTCAACCTCGCCTTCGGCCTTACTTTGGGCTCAGTCGCTGTCGCGGTTGCACTGTCATTTGGTTTGGGGGGTCGTGAAGCAGCCGGTAAGCTTACAGAGCAATGGCTGTCTAAGTTCCATTCAGACGATCGTTAAGCCTGAAATGCAGACGAAGAGTAGTGCCAAATGAAAATATATTAGATTTCTGAACAAAATGTGGCGTTGTTGTCGTCCATTATTAATTATAAAAAAGAAATGAAAGGAGACAAAAGATGAAGAACTTTGCAACGGCATTAATGATATTATTGCTTGCAGCGGGCTTAGTATATGCGAAGGATTACACGGTTATGAAAAAAGCAGGCAGTTACACGGTTGAGGTAAAGCTGGACAAGAATCCGCCGGTCACGGGAACAAACAAGATGGATATTGCCATTAAGGATGCGGCAGGGAAAAATGTTACCAATGCAAGCGTTGTCGTTGAATACGGAATGCCGGCTATGCCGGGAATGGGCGCGATGAATTATAAGACCAATGCGACTCTGAAAGGTAACAGCTATTTCACTACTATCAATTTTTCGATGAGTGGTGCCTGGTATGTAAATATTAAAATCAACCGTGGCGGTAAGACTCAAACGGTAAAATTAAATGTTGATATTAGGTAGATTTTTAAAATTATCGCTTTTGTTTTTGGGCGTTTTTCTGATAGCGGCAGCGCCTGTGCAGAGCGATCCGGTTCTGTACGGATTGATCGCTGAAGCTCTGAAAAACAGCCCCGAAATTAAAGCGTCCCAGGCCGGGATTGAGGCTGCCCGTTTGAGAATTACGCAGGCGGGAAGTTTGCCTGATCCCATGATAATGGCCGGTTATCAAAATGAAGGTTTTGACAGTTATACCTACGGCGATATGGAGGGATCGCAGTGGATGTTTTCGGCGTCCCAGCAGTTCCTTTTCCCCGGCAAGAGAAGTCTCAAGAGAGAAAGGACTAAGCGTGATGCAGAAAGTCTCGAAGCGATGCACGAGCAGCTGAAACTTAAAACGACTGCCCGCGTCAAGGAGCTGTATTACGATCTTTTCCTGGCCTATAAGAATATTGATCTCTTGAAAGAAAAAGGGGATTTAATCATTCGGATGGAAAGCCTGGCCCTGGTGCGCTATGCCGCAGGAACTGCCATGCAGCAGGATGTGATCATGACGCAAACTGAAAAATACATGCTGCTGGAAAAAGAAGAAATGGGTCAGCAAAAAATCCAGTCCCTGGAAGCGATGCTCAAAGCTTTTGTTGGCAGGCACCAGGGGGATTCGTTACCGAGACCTAGTGAACCGGCCTATCAACCCTTTACTCTGGACATTAATGATGCAGTCAAGTTGGCGATGCAAAATTCTCCGGAATTAAAATCGCGCCAGAAAATGCTGGAGGCTGCCAACGCTAAAGTTGCAATGGCCAAGAAAGAATATTATCCGGACTTTGCCTTGAGTGGCGGTTATTATAACCGGTCTGGCGATTTCCCCGATATGTGGGCTGCCACCGTGACCTTCAACCTTCCCGTTTATTTTCAATCGAAACAAAAACCGGCGGAAATGGAAGCAAAGGCAATCCTAAGTCAGGCCGGTCAGGAGCTGGCAGCGACCCAATTGATGATTGAAGCGGCACTGCGTGATAACTACGCCATGCTCCGTTCAGCGGAGAGGCTGATGGAAATTTACAAAGACGGAATTCTTCCGAAAACGAGACAGGATATCGAGCAGGCATTGACAGGATATTCTGCAGGAAGGGGAGAAACCGTGAATATCTTATCCCGCTTAAAGACCCTGCTGGACTATGAGCTTTTATACTGGAGCCAGCTGGTGGAAAGAGAAAAAGCCGTTGCCCGCGTGCAGGCTATTACAGCCGGACTCAATGGTGAAGGAGGAAAGCAATGAAGAATAGCGGTTATCTAATTCATCTGTTCAATCATTTTGCTGTCGGCTGTCTGGTGATCATTTGGTCAGTGCAGGTTATAGCACAAACTCATTCTCATCCAACAGAGCCGGTAAAACCTTTGGCGACTCAACAGAACCAACCGGCAGTGCAATCTGATCAGGATGTTCCCCAGGTGGAAATCTCCTCCGATCAACAGAAACTCATTGGTGTGAAAACAATGAAGGCGTCAGTGATGCCCATGAAGAAAATAATCCGGACAGTAGGAAGGGTGGAAGTCGATGAAAGCAGGCAGGCAACCATTAACGCCAAAACCGAAGGATGGATTGAGAAGCTCTATGTCAACACAACGGGTAGTTACATTTCTAAAGGACAAAAGCTTGCCGAAATTTACAGTCCGGAACTTCTGGCGACCCAGCAGGAATTTCTGACAACATTGAAATGGACCAAAGATGCGGCGGTCAATAATGCAGGTGCCGATAAAGCCGGTACATCCGTATCGGAGTTAAATAAAATGCTTGCGCGGGATGCTGCCGCCACGCTTGATGCCGCGCGTCAGCGCCTGCTTTTGTGGGATGTCTCTCCCGCGCAGATCAGGGCAATTGAAGAGACGGGTAAATCTTTCCGGACCCTGACCCTGTATGCTCCGGTCAGCGGATATGTAACGCAGAAAATGGTTGTCGCCGGGATGAAGATTATGCCGGGAGAAAAAATGCTGGACATAGCCGATTTATCCAGCCTGTGGGTTGTAGCCGATATTTATGAATATGAATTGCCGCTCGTCAAAGTCGGCAATCAGGCGACCATCACGCTGGCCTCTCTTCCCGGCGTGGAGCTGACGTCGAAGATTGATTATATCTATCCGGACTTGTCGGCACAGACGCGCACAGCAAAAGTCCGCCTGAAGCTCTCCAACAGCAACCGCCAGTTGAAGCCGCAGATGTTCACCAACGTTGAAATTAAAATCAATCTCGGGAGTAGATTGGTGATACCGGAATCCGCGGTTATGGATACTGGCCGGGCCATGGTGGTCTATGTGGATCTGGGAAACGGCGCGTTTGAGCCGCGGGAAATTAAAGCAGGAATTAGAGCAGACGGATACGTTGAAGTTCTGCGCGGTGTAAAAAGCGGCGAAAGCGTTGTCGCGGCGGCTAACTTTCTGGTCGATTCGGAAGCGCAGTTGAAGGGGATCAAGCCCCTCCCTCCCCGATAGAGGAAAATACATGATTGGAAAAATCATTGAGGCGAGCGCCCGCAATAAATTTATCGTTTTTCTGATTTTGTCTTTTGTCCTGGTCTGGGGCGCCTGGGCGCTTAAAAATACCCCCCTCGATGCCATCCCGGATTTGAGCGACACACAGGTCATCATTTACACCGAATGGCCGGGCCGCAGCCCCGATCTGGTAGAAGATCAGATTACGTATCCCATCACATCCACGTTGCTGGCCGCCCCGAAAGTCCAGGCCGTCCGCGGGTTTTCTTTTTTAGGCAGTTCCTTCATCTATGTTATTTTTGATGAGGGAACCGATATTTACTGGGCCAGAAGCCGCATCCTCGAATATCTTCAGGCGGTGAAAAATAAAATTCCCGCGGATGTCAATCCGGTTTTGGGTCCGGACGCCACAAGTCTCGGATGGGGGTTTTCTTACGCCATTGTTGATGAATCCGGCCAGCTTGATCTCGCTGAGCTTCGTTCCCTTCAGGATTATAATATTAAGCTGGGCCTGGAAAGCGTGCAGGGTGTTTCCCAGGTGGCCAGCATCGGCGGTTTTGTAAATCAGTATCAAATCACGATCGATCCCAACCGCTTGTCCGCTTATAATCTTCCCATCACAAAAATTATGGAAGCTGTGCGCAAGAGCAACCGGGACGTGGAAGGACGCGTTCTGGAATTTTCCGGCACGGAATACATGGTGCGGGGGCGGGGCTATCTTAAAAACGTAAAGAATCTGGAAGATATCGCCGTCGGGGCAAGTAGCGCGGGGACTCCCATCTATCTCAAGGATGTCGCCCGGGTTCAACTCGGGCCGGAAATACGCCGGGGCCTGGCAGAGCTTGACGGCAAAGGCGAAGTAGCCGGCGGTATCGTTATTGTGCGTTTTGGTGAGAATGTTCTCGACGTTATTGAACGCGTTAAAACTAAAATTAAAAGTGATATTGAACCCAGTCTGCCCGAAACCGTGAAAATTGTCACCACGTATGATCGATCCGATCTGATTCTGCGCGCCATTGCCACGCTCAAAGATGAAATTATCAAGCTGACCATTGCGGTGAGCGTGGTCTGTCTGATCTTCCTGTTCCATCTGCCCAGCGCCCTGGTGGTGATCGTCACACTGCCTATCGCGATTATCATCTCCTTTATTTGCATGTATTACCTGGGCGTCACCTCCAATATCATGAGTCTTTCCGGCATTGCCATCGCCATCGGCACGATGGTTGATGCCTCCATCATCATGGTGGAAAATGCCCATAAGAAGCTGGAAGAATGGGAAAGCAGAGGCAGCCCCGGCAGCCGGGTGGAGGTGATTATTGAAGCAGCGCGGGAAGTCGGACCTTCTCTTTTCTTTGCCCTGCTGGTCATCACCGTGGCCTTTCTGCCGGTCTTTACCTTGCAGGGACAGGCAGGACGTTTATTCAAGCCTCTGGCATACACCAAAACATTCGCCATGCTCTTTGCTTCGTTTCTGGGCATTACGCTGACACCCGTGCTGATGACGCTGTTCATCCGCGGCAGGATTCGGCCGGAAGAAAAAAATCCGGTCAGCCGCGTCCTGCACATGATGTATGAGCCGGTTGCCTCCTTGGCGATCCGCTTCCGCAAGACGGTCATCATCATCGCCGTGGTGCTGATGGCGGTGACCGTTTATCCTTTCCTGAAGCTCGGATCGGAATTTATGCCGCCGCTTTACGAAGGATCGCTGTTTTATATGCCGGTGACGATGCCGGGCGCGTCTGCTCCGGAAGCCGCGCGACTGCTGAAAATGCAAGATGAACTTTTAATGAAAATTCCGGAAGTCGCTCAGGTTTTCGGTAAAGCAGGACGGGCGGAAACGGCCACCGATCCGGCGCCGCTGGAAATGTTTGAGACGGTGATCAATCTGAAACCGGTTGCCCAGTGGCGTCCCGGCATGACTGTGGAAAAACTCAAAGATGAAATGAATGATGCTCTCGATATTCCGGGTGTCGCCAATTCCTTCACCATGCCGATCAAAGCGCGCATCGACATGCTGGCCACGGGCATCCGCACACCGGTCGGCATTAAAATCCTCGGGCATGATCTGGAGATCATTGAAAAGATCGGTCTGGATCTGGAACATCATCTGCGTGAGATTCCCGGGACGCGCAGTGTTTACGCGGAGCGGGTGGCCACCGGCTATTTTCTGGATATTGTCATTAACAGAGAAGGCATCGCGCGTTACGGTCTCGCGATCGATGATGTCAATGAAGTGATTCAAACCGCGATCGGTGGCATGAACGTGACCACCACGGTGGAAGGACGCGCGCGCTATCCCGTGAACATCCGCTACCCGCGTGAGTTGCGCGATGATGTGGAAAAACTCAAGCGCGTTCTGGTGCCGGTCATGACAACCACCAATGTCAGCGAGAGTTTCTCATCCTCTATGACAGGGACAAACGGTATTTTACAGGTGCCACTGGGTGAACTTGCGGATTTTCGCGTGGTCCGCGGACCGACGGCGATTAAAAGCGAAGAAGGCCTTCTCACCTCTTATGTGTATATTGATATCAGCGACAGGGATCTCGGCGGGTATGTGGAAGAAGCCCGTCGAAAGGCGGCTACGCTTAAAATACCGCAAGGTTACCGTCTGGTCTGGAGCGGTGAATACGAGCATATCCTCAAGACGCACGATCGCCTGAAGATGGTGATCCCTCTGACACTTCTGCTCATTTTTGTGATTCTCTATCTCAGCACACGGTCGGTTATAAAAACATGCATTGTTTTGCTGGCGGTGCCATTTTCCCTGATCGGCTCTTTCTGGCTTCTCTACCTCCTGAATTATAACATGAGCATTGCCGTGTGGGTGGGCATCATCGCGCTGGCCGGTCTGGATGCCGAAACGGGCGTCATCATGCTTTTGTATCTGGATATGGCTTATGACAAATGGAAAAAAGAAGGAATTTTGAAAACGCGCCGCGATCTGAAAGAAGCGATTATGTATGGCGCGGTGAAACGCATTCGACCGAAGGTGATGACCGGCGGCACAATTCTGGCTGGCTTGCTTCCCATCATGTTCAGCGACGGAGCCGGCGCGGACGTGATGAAACGCATTGCCGCCCCAATGATTGGCGGCATTATAACATCAACAATCCTGGAGCTAATTATTTATCCCGCAATCTACATGATCTGGAGAGGACGAAAATTAGCGAAAAATTAATCCCACTGTACTTTACTTATCCAATACGCCCATCTTCACAGGTACCCACCATGTGAATCCGAAGATCAGTGTCTTCAGGACGATTGTACCGGTACTGATTCCAGCTTTTTTACCGATGGGAATTGACGTCAGCAATTCCACAGGATGTCCTATACAAAATATACAGGCGACGACAATCCAGAGTATTCGCACTGTTTCATTTTCGATCGGGCAGACAAAGCCGAAAATAGTAAAAATCCATCCGAGAATTGCGCCGGGCATCATAAAAAGAGACCAGAATAATTTATTATTAAACATACATCTTCTCCTTCAAAAGAATAGTAATGCCAATTATAAAGAAAACTTTCGCCATATTGGCGAAAATTATCGGCAATGCAAGATCACCTTTGTTATGCGCTCTACTTACGGGATGCGCTTCCGATCAAAGCGCTAT
>AWGX01000829.1 GCA_000495415.1 Smithella sp. ME-1
ACGAGAGAGAAATTTTGACATCCCGCATTATTGACCGCTCGATTCGTCCTTTGTTTCCCAACGGATACTATTCGGAAACGCAAATAGTGGCGACGCTTTTGTCCGTGGACAGGGAAAACGATCCGGATGTAGCGTCAATGGTCGCGGCTTCTGCTGCGCTGGGAATATCGGATATTCCGTTTAAAGGACCTATTGCCGGTGTGCGTGTCGGCCGGATCAACGGCGAATTAGTTGCCAACGCTTCTTCGGAGCAAATGAAGGAAAGCGAAATGAATCTTTTTCTGGTGGGGCGTAAAGTCGCGCCCGGAAAGTCAGGCCGTCCCTATGACGTAGAACTGGTCATGATGGAAGGCGAAGCCAAAGAGATTCCGGAAGATATCATTGTTGACGCCATTAAGTTCGGACTGGAAGCTGTTCGTCCGGTCATTGATTTACAGGACAAGATACAGGCGGAGATCGGGAAAACCAAAAGACCGGTGGCGGAAGTCGCGCCGGATGAAGAGCTTATCGCTCGAGTGCGCGCTGAAGCCCTGGCGGGTTTAAAAGAAGGTTACAGTCTGCCGCGAAAACTGGAGCGTTACAGCAAGCTGGGCGATGTTCGGGAAACGGTTATTAAAAATATCGGCGGAGATGATGGCGTGCTGTGCAAAAAAGTCGCGGCGATCATTGAGCATATTGAATCCCGTATTTTGCGCGATATGATTCTTCAGGATAAGAAGAGAATCGACGGCCGTTCTTCAACTGATATACGTCCGATTAGTTCGGAAATCGGTGTTTTGCCACGGGCACATGGTTCGGCATTGTTCAACCGTGGCGAGACACAGGCTCTGGCAGCGCTCACGCTGGGCACGTCGGCTGATGAACAACGCATGGATTATGTGGGTGGAGAGGAAACAAGATCATTTATATTGCACTACAACTTCCCTCCATTCAGTGTGGGTGAGGCAAAAGGTCAGCGCAGTCCCGGCAGAAGAGAAATAGGCCACGGTGCTTTAGCCCGTAAGGCTTTAGTGCCGGTATTGCCGCCTCCTGAAACATTTCCCTACACAATCAGAATTGTGTCGGAAATTTTATCTTCCAACGGATCATCTTCGATGGCTACCGTATGCGGCGGTATTTTGTGTCTGATGGACGGCGGGGTTCCGGTAAAGGATATTGTGGCCGGCATTGCCATGGGGCTTCTTAAAGAAGGCGACGAAATCGTGATTTTATCGGACATTTTAGGTGACGAAGATCATGCCGGAGATATGGATTTCAAAGTGTGCGGTACGGAAAAAGGTGTGACCGCCATGCAGATGGATATTAAAATTGACGGGCTGACGGAAGATATTCTGCGCAAGGCGCTGGCTCAGGCCAGAGAAGGCCGGATTCATATCATCGGCAAAATCCGTGAGACCCTGACCGCGCCTAGAGCGGATACATCAAAATACGCTCCCCGCATTACAACGGTTAAAGTAAAAGAAGATCAGGTCAGAAACGTTATCGGTTCCGGTGGTAAGAACATCCGTCAGATCATAAGCGAAACAGGAGTTACCATCGACGTGGAAGATGACGGCACCGTAACGATTGCTTCCGCCGATGCTGAAGCGGCTGCCCGTGCCGTGGCGATGG
>AWGX01000830.1 GCA_000495415.1 Smithella sp. ME-1
ACTAATATGATCGGCAGGCGCAGTGCCAGAGCTTTTTTTAAAACAAATCTTGTTTGCGGCAGGGGTCCTTCGCTGGCGTCCACCAGAAGGATTGCGCCATCGACCATATTGAGACTTCGTTCCACTTCGCCGCCGAAATCGGCATGGCCGGGTGTATCGACAATATTAATTTTTACTCCGTTGAACTCCACGGCGGTATTTTTCGCCGTGATGGTTATGCCGCGCTCTTTTTCCAGATCCATCGAATCCATTACGCGGTCTTCGACAGCCTGATTTACACGGAATACTCCGGTTTGCTTCAGCATGGCATTAAGCAATGTGGTTTTGCCGTGATCGACATGAGAGATTATGGCAATATTCCGTAAATGATTTTTCTTCACTCCTTTACATCCTTCCGGGTCATGATTTTTTACTGAAATTATTGATTTACACCAATTTTGAACACAACCAATTTTTGCTTAGGGATGGTCTAAATAGTCTTTGTTGAAAGAAATTACAACAAAAAACTAATGTTTAGACCAATTATCTCCTTCAAAACATATTAAACGCTATAATTTTCAAGGACTTAAACAAGCTGCCATAAAGGAAGAATTCTGATTATATTTAAATTAAGTAACAGGATTATCAACTTTGAATAACATTAATTATCAATCTAATTGTCTTGACTTGTACATGAATATTTTTTATAGCCGAACAGTATTTGTTAAGGAAGATTTATATAAATATTTATCAGGAGTTCACAATATAATTATGCTGAATTTTTTACCTTCGATTTTTCTGGGAGTGATTGTAAGTTTTCTTTTATTCATAAATATTTTGTTTTGGGTAACGATATTGTTCATTTTCGCTATTCCGAAAATTCTTTTGCCCTGGCCGCCATTGCTTAGAATTTTAAACAGGATTCTTCATTGGATTGGGGAAAATTGGATTTCCGGCAACAGCGGCTGGATGTGGCTGACTCAAAAAACACAATGGGACGTGCAGGGCCTGGAAGATTTGAATTATCAAGGCTGGTATCTGGTTGTAAGTAATCATCAATCATGGGTTGACATACTTGTGATGCAGCACTTGTTGAACCGCCGCATTCCACTGCTTAAATTCTTTATAAAAAGGGAACTCATCAAGGTGCCTTTGATGGGTTTTGCCTGGTGGGCGCTGGATTACCCTTTTCTGTATCGTCATAGTTCCGAATACCTGAAAGAACATCCCGAGCAGCAAGGCAAGG
>AWGX01000831.1 GCA_000495415.1 Smithella sp. ME-1
CGCCGGGCTTTCGCCTTCGGTCGATATGACAATTTGATTATGGGACACGATACTAGCAAAAAAATTGACCTTTCACAAATATATGGTTTAATCAGAGATGACAGAAAAATGCTGAACACTAAATTAACATATGATACAGGTACTTTAGAGCAATCATCATGTTAAATAAGATAAATATTAATCCGAAGAAACAGATATTTATAATATATGTCATTCTGACTGTTGTTACACTTGCCGTTTTCGTTCAATTAACACAGTGTGACTTCGTCAATTTTGATGACGATATTTATGTTACCGCTAACAGTCATGTCCAGTCCGGAATCACAATAGACGGAATTAGTTGGGCGTTCAGTACACTCCATGCCGAGTTCTGGCATCCCCTGACGTGGATTTCCTTGATGTTCGACAACCAAATTTATGGTTTGAATGCCGGTGGTTATCATCTGACCAATGTGATTCTGCATATCCTGAGCACTTTATTATTATTCCGGCTTTTCCATCGCATGACCGGGGCAATCTGGAAGAGCGCTTTTGTTGCAGCTTTCTTTGCCCTTCATCCGCTGCATGTCGAATCGGTATCATGGATAGCCGAACGAAAAGATGTTTTAAGCGCTTTTTTCTGGATGCTGACATTGTGCTTTTATGTTTATTATACTGAAAAACCTGCAATAGGCAGATATTTGCTTGTTCTTTGTTTTTTTGTCTGCGGCCTGATGAGCAAATCAATGGTTGTTACTCTGCCGGCTGTGATGATTTTACTGGATTATTGGCCTTTAAAACGATTTGAGTTGCACAAGGACAATGCAATTTTATGGCAGATTAAGGAAAAGATGCCCTTTTTTGTCTTGTCGGCTGTTTTTTCCGTCATAACTATTCATGCTCAACGTGTTTTGTTTGTAAGTACTTTTCCGCTTAGCGCAAGAATTGCCAACGCGCCTGTATCTTTTGTGGCTTATCTGGAAAAAACTTTTTGGCCTCATGATCTGGCTGTTTTTTATCCTTTTTCGGATCAACTCCCTTTGTGGCAGGTTTTCGGATCAACTTTGCTGATTATTTTAATAAGCATTTTCGTAATCATGGCGTGGAAGCGTTTGCCGTATCTTTTCGTCGGATGGTTATGGTATTCAGTGACACTTTTGCCCGTAATAGGTATTATCAGATCAACAGCTCATTCCATGCATGATAACTATACTTATCTGCCGTTCATAGGTCTGGCCGTAATGCTTGCCTGGGGTATTCATCCTCTGATCAAAAATGAGGATATTCGTAGAAAAATTTTATTTTTGGCAACAATAATCATATTTACTGTGATGTCATTTTTAACCTGGAAACAATGTGGTTACTGGAAAAACAGTATCGAATTGTGGAATCATGCTTTACAGGTAACCAAGGATAATTATATGGCGTATAATGGACGGGGAGCTGCTTATGGTGAACTTGGCCAGTATCATCAAGCCTTTGAAGACTTCAATCAGTCAATACGTCTTAAGCCGGATTATTCGTATGCCTACTACAACAGGGGAACAATTTACACTAAACTTGGTCAATATCAGCAGGCCATTGATGATTATAATCGGTCCATTCGCCTGAAACCTGATTATGCCTCTGCTTACAACAATCGCGGCATTGCTTATTTACAGCTGGGCAACATAGGACGGGGTTGTTCTGATGTGCAAAAAGCGTGTGAATTAGGACACTGCGGATTGTTGAACTTTCTTTTACGCAAGGGATATTGCCCTTAATTGTTATTATTATGTGCTTTGATCCGGAAATTATAGAAGATGAGATAATTTCCGGCACTGTGAATTAATAAGAAGATGTATCAGGGACAAAGTTTACGCACCTGTTCCATTACTTTCAGGGATTTTACTTCGCGACCCAGCACATGGGAGATGAATTCCGTTAAAATGTTGCGTGATTCCATAGCCGAAGAATCGGTGAGCGTGATTAATTTAATTTTGTCGATATCCATTTCTTTGCCCAGAAGAAGAGTACGTACGGTACCGGCGGAAACCGGCTTTTCATATCTTTGAGGTTTGGCACACGCGCTGCATTTGATTCCACCTTCATTGGTGTGAAAATAATACGAAGCCCCGTTGGTTACCGGTGTTTTACAGATGATGCAATGATCAAGAGCCGGTTCAAAGCCTGCTAACTTGAGCAACCGCATTTCAAAAAAGCGCACTGCGGCATCCGATGTTTTTTCTTTGCCCATCATTGTGAGAAAGTCCTGCAGCAGTTCAAATACTTTTTCATTCTTTTTTCCTTCCGGACTGAAGTGATCCGTGAGGTCAATGAAATAGGAAGCAATCAGAGTTTTTTCCATGTCCTGACGAATGGCATTAAAGTGGTCGATGATATCACAGGATTCAATGAAGGCAAGCATATCGCGGCTCTTACGGCTAAAAATGATATTTGTCAGAGAGAATGGTTCAAAGACATTGGCAAATCTTTTTTTGCTTCTTTTGGCGCCTTTGGCAATGCCCTTGAGCTTGCCGAAATCATGACTGTAAAAGGTTATTATTAAATCCGATTCACTGTAGCTTAATGTGCGAAGAACGAATCCGGTGGTTTTTATTTGTTCTCTAGCGACCATCGTATTTGATTTCACCGCCTACGATCGTAAGAATGGCTTTGCCCTGCATTTTGCGCCCATGGAACGGAGAGTTTTTACCGCGTGAGCGAAATGCCTGCACATCGACAGTCCAGCCAGCTTGCGGATCAATCACTGTGATATCGGCATCTGCGCCTGTCTCCAGCGTTCCTTTCGGCAAATTAAGGATGCGCGCCGGATTTAAGCTCATTTTGGTAATTAGTTCCGGCCAGTTAAGAATTTTATTGCTGATTAGATTTAAACTTAACCCCAGTGACGTTTCCAGACCGCTGATTCCATTGGCTGCATATTCGAATTCAACTTCCTTATCCGTGCGTCCGTGAGGTGCGTGGTCGCAGGCAATGACATCGATTGTTCCGTCGGCAAGACCTTCTTTGATAGCTGTGACGTCTTTTTTACTCCTTAACGGTGGATTGATTTTGAAGTTGGTGTCATAGCTTTGAAGCGTTTCATCGGTCAAAGTAAAATAATGTGGAGCGGTTTCCGCCGTTACGTTTAAGCCTCTTTTTTTGGCTTCACGAATCAGGCGAACGGAACCGGTTGTACTCACATGTGCTATGTGAACAGGAGTTTTGGTGAATTCGGCAATTAGAATATCACGGGCTATCATTACTTCTTCCGCGGCGCCTGGTATGCCGCGTAATCCAAGAATTGTAGAGTAATAACCTTCGTTCATCAGGCCGTCAGCGGAAAGATTGGTGTCTTCACAGTGCGAGATGACCGGTAATTTTAGGGAAGAAGCATATTCCATCGCCCTGCGCATCAGAGCGGCATTCATTACGGGTTTACCGTCATCGGAGAGGGCTACTATGCCGGCTTCCTTGAGATCCCAGAATTCTGTAAGCTTTGAACCTGCTGAATCCATGCTGATGGCGCCGACCGGATAAATATTGGCCAGTGCCGCTTCCGCTGCCTTTCTTATGATAAATTCTGTAATAGAACGGTTATCGTTTATCGGATCGGTATTAGGCATGCAGGCAATAGACGTAAATCCGCCGGCGACTGCGGCAGCGGAACCAGATGCAATTGTTTCTTTGTATTCGTAACCCGGTTCTCGCAAATGTGTGTGCATATCAATCAGGCCGGGCACAACAATCATTCCGGTCAGATCAATAATCTTTGCTGTTTTTTCTGAATTTTTTGATTTTAATGACTTGGAAAGATTTACGCCGACGTTGGCGATCTTTCCACCATCCAGAAGAATATCCATCACAGAATCTATGTTTTGCGCGGGATCTATTATTCTTGCGCCGGTTAATAAAAGTTTCATTCACTACCTCCGGTGAGCAGATAAAGCAGAGCCATTCTGACGGCGACGCCTTTGTTTACCTGATCAAGAATTACGGAAAAAGAAGGATCATCGGCTATGTCTGGCGATAGTTCTACTCCGCGGTTGACTGGCCCCGGATGCATGACGATGACATCTTTTCTGGCCAGTTTAATATTGTTACGATTAAGACAGTAACGCTGGGCATATTCGCGCAGTGACGGGAAGATGCTCTGCTTTTGCCTTTCCAACTGAATGCGCAGCATCATTATTACGTCTGCGCCTTCAATAGCTTCTTCTATCTTATTAAAAACTTTTACGCCCATTTGTTCGATATCGCGCGGCATCATGGTAGCCGGACCGGCTAAAACAACATTGGCACCCATTTTGGACAGGCCGTAAATATTGGAACGGGCCACGCGGCTGTGTTCGATATCGCCGATTATTGCTACCTTCAGTCCGGCAACCTTTCCTTTGTGTTCTTTTATGGTCATCATATCCAAAAGCGCCTGCGTTGGATGTTCATGCGCGCCGTCGCCGGCGTTGATTATTGATTGTTTAACCAGTGAGGCGAGCATTTGCGGAGCTCCTGAAGCACTGTGACGGATAACGATAACGTCGGGATTCATTGCTTCCAGATTACGGGCTGTGTCAATGAGCGTTTCTCCTTTGACGACGGAACTGGTGGACGATGAAATATTAATCGTGTCGGCGCTTAATCTTTTCCCCGCTATTTCAAAAGATGTTCTAGTTCGGGTACTTGCTTCGTAAAACAAATTGATTATTGTTTTACCGCGGAGTGTCGGTACTTTCTTTATTTTACGGGTGGAAACTTCCAGAAAAGATTCAGCCGTTTCCAGAATGAAGTTTATCTCATCAACGGATAATTCTTTTATCCCCAGAATGTCTTTTCTTTCAAATTTCATAACAGACCTTAAGAGTTGTTAGTTGTGAGACTCAAATTTTAAAAGTGAAACGCATTAAAATTTGTAAGTCGAA
>AWGX01000832.1 GCA_000495415.1 Smithella sp. ME-1
AAGACGGAAATTGCCGGAGTTACATTACAGCAATTTAATTTTTCCTGTATCTTGAAAAAAGGGTTTTAATATGGCCATCACATTGAATGATATAAAGAAAATGTCTACAAAAGCCAAGGTGCTGGTTGTATGTTTAATTGTTTTCATTGTCGGTTATCTGTATTGGTTCTATTTTTTATCTTCAGCAATAGAAAAGAAAAGTGCTCTTAATGAAAAATATGCCGAAATGCAGTCGAAAATTAAAGAGAAAGAAAAAGTTGCCACCCAGATTAATCAATATATGGCCGATGTTGCGAAATTAACAGAGGATTATAAAGTAGCCCTGCAGAAA
>AWGX01000833.1 GCA_000495415.1 Smithella sp. ME-1
TCGCTTTCGGAATTGGAGTTTCACGAACAAAAAAGGGCGCATGATTAGAGGTGAAAAATTCCGGCGTTCGTCTGAGTATTGGCGCTATCGCCGGATGCTTTTTAAAAGTCTTTTCCAAGAAGTTTCGCACAGCCGACCTTTGCCAGTCCAAAGGATGTTGAAAATTTTTGTATAGAGACAAATCGCCGTCATAGAAATCGTGTGTTGCCAGATTTTGCGCCTCGATGCTACGTGAAGGCAGATTGAAAATAGCCAGATTTAGAAAATCAATATAGTCATGATGATCGGCGACAAAGCCCATAGTTTTCATCGCGCTTTTTTCATCTTCCGGTGGTGTACCGAAAAGAAAATAACAATAAGCGGCAATGCCGGCTTTTTTCAATGTTTTTAAAACTGACGAAGCTGTCAACAAATCGATACCTTTGTTTAGTTGATCAAGCACTGACTGATCGCCGGATTCAATTCCCAGCTTCAGCATTATACAGCCGCTGTTTTTTAGTGATAAACAGAAATCCTCATTCGCCAAATGTTCAGTGACTCTTGTAAAACCATACCATGATGCTCCCGGCGGGTTTTGAGCCAGAGTTTTCAGGTGTAGCGGAGAAATGGAACTATCCAGGATATGAATCAATGAGGGCTTTATTCTTTGAGTCAGAATTTGCAAATCACTTGTTACCTGCGCACTTTCTGATGTATGATAAACATTACCCTCCGCGTTTTCCGGACAGAAGGCGCATTTATGCCAGTAACAACCTTGCGCGCTGCTGTATGGCAGGATCGGGCCGGGCGATAAATAATTATCAATTGGAAAATTATCGTAGTCAGGCGGATAGCTAATATTACCATTTTTGACTTTCAGAATCTTCAATAACTCTTTTTCTCCCGCGCCTGCTACTATTTCGTCCACGAGACCTCTGAAAGTATTTCCGTCTGCACCAAGCTTTGTCCATGAAGTAATAAGCGATCCTCCTAAAATAATTTTTTGTTGAGGATGAAATTGTCTTATGAAACCGATCATGGCAAAAGTACAGAGAGCCTGGCTCAAATAGTTCAGGGAAAATCCGATGAAATCAGGATTCTTTTCCAGAGCATTCATCAGACGATGTTGAAAATAAGGATAAAAAGGATTTTTTTGTGGCTTCTCTGCGGCAGTTATTAAATCGATGCTTTTTATCGGAGAGAGGTATTTGTCCTGATAATCGGCTAGCGATAAATCAACGTTGCATGATTTACCTGTCAAATTTAGAAGATGATTAATGTCTGCAACGGCCCGCTGATAGCGACTGAAATTTTGATAAGTGTTTAAGCTTTTTAATGCAGCAAGATTGTGTTCCAGATTTTTTAATGAGCGTGTAGTCCAACGGTCTTTGACTATATTTTTCTCGTAAGCATGTTGAAGTAAAAAAAGGATTCCTTCCAGATTGGCATCAATTATTTCATGTCGAATATTGTTTGTTTTTAGACATCTGGATAACCTGGCAATACCCGCGGGCGGTTCTGAACATTTGGCCAGCGGCGGATGAATGAGAATTATTTTTGAGGACATGGATTATGTATTAAATTCAGTATTTTTATTTGTCTACTGTGTCTTTAATATCTAATTGCCGCCTGCGCAAGGCCAATTTTGCAGATTATTTTTGCCGCTTGACAGGTGTCCATCTTTACGTAATAGTCACTCCTGCGATGAGGCTGTGTCGCAATCCTCATGTGTAATTGCGAGTTCACGACAGTGAACAGCCTGTCCGGCGTATG
>AWGX01000834.1 GCA_000495415.1 Smithella sp. ME-1
TGCCGACGATGTAGAGGTGTATGTCCGGCCATATAAAAATTCGAACATTAATGAATGCAAAGGGATTGTCACAATTCCCGCTTCCATTGATATTATCTACGCCATTATATCTTATGCACCATTCCACAAAAAGTTAATGCACACATGTTATGACAGCTTTCTCGTCAGACCGTGGGTAAAAGGCTGTCAGGTACATTATTTCGCCTTTACAGCGCCTTGGCCTATTTGGAACAGAGACCTAATCTATGAAACATGTGCCAAGCTCGAGCGTGAAACAGGGAATATTGTGGTCACGAGCAGAATAGTTGAGGACGCATCCGTTTCAGTTAAGGATAAAATTATTCGCGTTGTGGATTCCAACAATACGTGGACTCTTGAAAAA
>AWGX01000835.1 GCA_000495415.1 Smithella sp. ME-1
CCCAGCCGTTGGAAGGAACCTTCACGTATCATGATTCCTGCTTCCTCGGACGTTATAATGAGGTTTACGCCCAGCCGCGCAGCATTCTGAATGCCATTTCCGGCGTGAAGGTTGTGGAAATGGAACGCAATTTCTCCAAGAGCTTCTGCTGCGGTGCAGGCGGTGCCAGAATGTGGATGGAAGAACATGGCGATCGAATCAACAATGCTCGTACCGATCAGGCTGCGGCAGTGAATGCCGGCACTGTGGCGGTTGGCTGTCCGTTCTGCTTGACGATGTTCTCGGATGGTATCAAAGACAGACAGCTTTCTGAAAAGATGATTGCTTTGGATATTGCCGAAATCGTTCTCAAGGCGATGGGATTGGAAGAAACCAAGGCTCCTGTTGATACCTGTGCAGCATAAGTAAATATTTATAAAATGATTTCAAAAAGCCCGGTTTGGATTCAAACCGGGCTTTTTTTATAAAAAAATAAAAATGTGATTTATTTTTCATCGGCAGCGGAGTATAATGCCACAAGAAAAAACAACAAAAAGGAGGCGGAGAGCTATGGCGACCAATATAATTTATGAAAGCAAACCCTGGTTGAAGTCCTACGAAAAAGGCGTTCCGGAAAGCATAAAATACGAGGAACTCTGCATGCCGGATTACCTGGAAAAATCTGCAAAAGATTTTCCTGATGACACGGCCATGGTCTTTGTCGGTTATAAGCTTACATACCGCCAGTTCAAGGATCAGGTAGATCGTTTTGCTACCTGCCTGACGGAGTTTGGCATTAAGAAAGGAGATGCTGTCTCGATTCTCCTGCCTAATAGTATTCCTTGTGTTGTTGCGTACTACGCCATTCTAAAAATCGGCGCTATTGTCGTTATGAATAATCCTTTGTATTCGGACCCGGAACTGGAACATCAGTTCAAAGATTCCGATTCCAAAGTTCTCGTTACTATTGATGCTCTCGGCAAGCGCATGATTGCTCTACGTCCCAAGACAAAGATTAAACAGATTGTTTACATGGGTATCGGTGACTTTTTAAATCCTATAAAGAGATTCCTGGGTAAGAAACTGAAGAAATTCCCCTTCGCTGATGTTCCAGCCACCCCGGACGTCTATCGCTGGATGGATTGCATTAAAAAATATCAGCCTAACCCACCGAAAGTAAAACTTACCTTCGATGATGTTGCAATGTACCAGTACACTGGCGGAACCACCGGTGTGTCCAAAGGTGTTATTCTGACCCACGGTAATCTTAGTAAGCAGGTTCAGCAAATCAATGCCTGGTTTCCCTCTTTTGGAAGAGGGAAAGAAGCTATCCTTGGCGCGTTGCCTTATTTCCATGTTTTCGGTTTATCGACAACCATGAATCTCAGCGTTTATATGGGATGGAATCAGATTCTCATTCCCCGGCCGCAGCCCGAACCTCTTTTGGAGGCGATTCGCATGTATAAACCTTCCTTTACCCCGCTGGTTCCGACCATGTATATCGGCATGCTGAGTCATCCCGATTTGAAGAAAACGGACATGAGTTGCATTAAAGGAGCTTTTTCCGGAAGTGCCCCGCTTCCTGTAGAGGTTATTCATGAATTTCAGAGACTCACGGGCGCTTATATTTCCGAAGGTTTCGGCATGACGGAAACCTGCCCCGTAACCCATATGAATCCATTTAAAGGCAAACAGAAAGTCGGCAGCGTCGGACTTCCCTGTTCCGACACAATTGCCCGGATAGTTGATCTTGATGATGGTGTAACAGACATGCCTGTCGGCAAACCGGGCGAACTGATTGTCAAAGGACCTCAGGTGATGAGGGGATACAAAGGAAAGCCTGAAGAAACGGCCAACGTATTAAAGGATGGATGGATGTACACGGGAGATATCGCTACAATGGATGAAGAAGGATATTTTTACATCGTTGACCGTAAGAAAGATATGATTATTTCCGGCGGCTACAATGTGTACCCACGCGATATCGATGAAGTCTATTACGGTAATCCTAAAGTTCAGGAAGCCTGCTCTATAGGTGTTCCTGATGCGAAACGCGGCGAGAACGTAAAACTCTTTATAGTTCTTAAAGAAGGTGAAACAGCTACAGCCGAGGAAATGATAGAATATGGCAAAGCTCACCTGGCTCCTTACAAATTGCCGACTGAAGTTGAATTCCGCAAGGAATTGCCCAAGAGTACTGTAGGGAAGGTGCTGCGCAAAGAGCTAAGGGCGGAGGAATTGAAGAAAAGACAAACTAAATAAAAAACAGTGAAAGCCGGGATGTATAGTATATATCATTCCGGCTTTCGAGATTGTGTTGTAATTACTCTTCTTGTCATTTCGAAGTCCCGCAACTT
>AWGX01000836.1 GCA_000495415.1 Smithella sp. ME-1
ACACCTCCGCCAGCGGAGGACAAATAATTCTTTAATCCGTATCGGACTTAAGAACGGCCAAAAACGCACTCTGCGGAATGCTCACGTTGCCAATCATCTTCATGCGTTTTTTACCCGCTTTTTGTTTTTCCAACAATTTTCTTTTGCGAGAGATATCGCCGCCGTAACATTTTGCAATTACGTCTTTGCGGAAAGCGCTGATGGTGCTGCGGGCGATAATTTCCGCACCAATAGCTCCCTGAATGGCAATTTTAAACATTTGCCGCGGTATCTCTTCCTTAAGCCGATCGCAGGCTAGAAGAGCACGCGCACGTGCCCGCTCGCGATGGACAATCTGCGAGAGAGCATCAACCTTTTCGCCATTAACCAGAATATCCATTAAAACCAGATTGCTTTCGCGAAAATCAATGATGTCGTAATCGAATGAACCATAACCCTGAGTAACGGATTTGAAACGGTCATAAAAATCATAGATGACTTCGGCGAGCGGCATTTCATAAGATAACTCTACACGTCCGGGGCTGGTGTAGTTCATGTTGGAATTGGTGCCGCGCTTTTCCATGCAAAGCTTCATTACGGCTCCCAGATAACGCTCCGGAAGCATCATTGCGGCCCGGATATATGGTTCCTCCCCTTTGTCAATTTCCGAAGGATCAGGATAGTGAGCGGGATTATCCACGTAAATAACCTTGCCGTCTTTCAAAGTGAAACGATAACGCACGCTGGGCACGGAAAGAATGATGGAAAGATCATATTCTCTTTCCAGACGTTCCTGCACAATATCCAGATGCAGAAGGCCTAAAAAGCCGCAACGAAAACCCTGGCCGAGAGCGGCTGAAGAATCCTTTTCAAAGATAAAAGAAGCGTCGTTGAGTTTATATTTTTCCAGCGAATCAGCCAGATCCTGATAATCATCGGAAGCAATGGGATAGATGGAAGCAAAGACAACCGGTTTAACTTCCTTAAAACCGGGCAGTGGCAGGCTGCACGGTCTGTCCTGTAAAGTAATTGTATCGCCGGTGCGCACATCGGAAACTGTTTTTACTCCGGCAATAATGTAACCTACTTCACCTGCGGAGAGCCTTTCCCGTTTAGAGCGAGTAAGCAGGAAATGTCCGACTTCTTCCACTTTGTACGTTGCTCCGTTGTACATGAATCTGATTATGTCTCCGCTTTTAGCGCTTCCCTCAAAAACGCGGCAATGAATGATTGTTCCGCGAAAGGAGTCATACTTGGCGTCAAAAATCAAGGCTGCCAGAGGATTTTCAGAACTGCCCCTGGGGGGAGGTATGCGTTGGATAATCGCCTCCAAAATTTCTTCAATACCAATGCCTTCCTTGGCGGAGCATTTGATGTGCGTAAACGGATCAAGCCCTAGCTCCGAATCAATTTCCTCCAATACACGGTCAACATCGGCGGAAGGAAGATCAATTTTGTTGATTACCGGAATAATCTCCAGATTGTGTTCCATTGCCAGGTATAGATTAGCCAGTGTTTGCGCCTGTACGCCCTGTGCCGCGTCAATAACCAGAAGAACGCCTTCGCAGGAGGCAAGAGACCGGGAAACTTCATAGGAAAAATCAACATGTCCGGGTGTGTCAATAAGATTCAGGATATAATTCTTCCCGTCTTTAGCGCGGTAGGGCAGGGATATAGCATTGCTTTTGATGGTAATGCCGCGTTCCCGCTCAATATCCATATTGTCCAGAATCTGATCCTTGAAGTTTCTGGCATCGCACACACCGGTAAATTGAATCAGACGGTCGGCAAGTGTAGACTTGCCATGGTCAATATGGGCAATAATACTGAAGTTCCTGATGTTTTCCATAAATTTAACTTTTTAGTATACCTATTCGGTTGGCGGTTGCTCTTAGTTGCGCGTCCGGTAAAAAGATAACAAGCCGACGATTCCGACAAATCGGGACCAACAAAGTTAGCC
>AWGX01000837.1 GCA_000495415.1 Smithella sp. ME-1
AACAAAGATAGCGCTTTGATTTAGGAATGGTAGGAGAACTTTTGTGAGAGTATGGGACTTAAATCCCGGTTATCTCAACCGGCAAAGCCTTCTCGGTGAACATCGCGAACTGCACGCGATTGTTTCCATTATTAAACACAACAAAAAAGGTTACTCCCGGCATCCGGAAACGCTGCGCTGGCAGGGCTTCGGCTGGGCGCTTAGCCAGCGCCATAAATTGTTAGCGGCGGAAATGGCCTTAAGAGGTTACGTGGATAGATCTCCCGTATTGCTGAAAACTCAACCTCAGAAATGGCCAGACGTATTTGTCGACCTTCCAGCCGCACAATTCAAACTCCTTTCCAAAAAATATAAAAATATTGAACAGGGACGGATTCCTTTACCTAAAGACGTACAGCAGTTATGGGCGCAGCATCAATATTCCGTGATGGCGCGAGACGATGCCGAATACAAATACCTGGGCGGTTGGGTTGCATCGAGAAAAACCGGCAAGAGAATAGATGATATTTACCCGGAACTGGTATCACTACTGCGCTGTCCGCCCGCTGAAGGAAACCTCAGAGAAACCATCAGGCATATGCAGGATTATGTTCGCGCATACCTGTCATCTTCCGAAACAGCAATCGAAAGAGACTCTCCGCGAGATATGTTAAAGCAGATACAGCGTCTGGCATTTTTGCACGATATCGTTTATCTAAAGGAATCGACAGCATTGGGCGAACTACAGGCATGGATTCATTAAAGAGGTTTAAGAATGGCTGATAATAAAGCAAGCTTTACAGCATTAGCAACTGCGTATATGCGGGCGGCACACCAGTTGCTGGAAGCGAAGCCTCTGCTTTTCGACGATCCGGTCGCCCTGCCGCTTCTTGGCCCTGAAGCATTAAAGAATATTCAAGATACGAAAGATCATTATCAAACTCCCGAAGTTTTGGCATTGCGCACCCGGATAATTCTGCGTTCACGTTTTACGGAAGACAGACTCGCCGCCGCGTTTTCGCGCGGAATCAGGCAATATATAATCCTTGGCGCTGGTTTCGATACATTCGCGCTGAGGCAGCCTTCATGGGCAGAAGAATTGAAGATTATGGAAGTTGACCATGCAGGTACTCAATCACTGAAACGTTCCTATATTGATGCAGCAAGACTTACAATTCCGGCAAATGTTTTGTTTGCCGATATTAATTTTGAACACGAATCATTGTATGAAGGCCTGCGCAGATATAATGTTTCAATAGACAAACCGTCTTTTTTCTCCTGGCTGGGTGTCATGATGTATCTCAAAGAAGACGCCATTGATGATGTGCTCCACTCTGTCGCCATGTTTCCAGCCGGCAGTGAGATAGTTTTGACCTTTGTGCGGCCGCCGGGCGACTCTCCTTCAATAATTTCTCAGAGCGTCACGAATCTTGGTGAACCCTGGCTGAGTCATTTCGAGCCCGATGAAATCGAAGAAAAACTATATAGCGCAGGATTTTCTAAAGTGCAGTTTCTAACACCTGCGGAGGCTGAAACACGGTATTTCCGGTCACGCCCCAGAGACCTGCCCGTGCCAGAGCAAACCAACATTCTCAGCGCAATACGATAATGTTCTCTTAAGATTCCCGAATAATAATTTGATTTTAATAAAGCATTGATTTAAACAATTCCATACTGAATCAAATCAAATAAGATAAAGGCTTGCCGAAAATGAACAGAGAGGTTTTACTAATTTCACTACAGGAGGACTTGGATGTTATAGGCCTTAAAAGCCTTCACTATCAGCTTCTCGATCATGGTTTTGCTTCGCATGTACTTTTCATACCGAAATTTCCAAATGCTGTAATGTCTGACGCCATTTGCAGCTTCGTAGATAAACTTTCGCCTTTGTTCATAGGCATAAGCCTGATGTCTGTCGAGTATGATCGCGCCAAACAATTGACGCACATTTTGAAATCACATTACCCATCAATACCGATTCTCTGGGGAGGTATTCATCCCACGATAGCACCGGAGACTTGTGTAGACCATGCGGACATTATATGCATCGGGGAAGGGGAAAATTTCATTGTGGATTTCGCCGATGCAATTGCCAGTAAATCCAGTGTGGAGACCATCAACAGCCTCGCCTTCCGAAAAAACGGCCAAGTTATCCGGAATACTCTTTATCCTCTCATAACTGATTTGTCTGCGCTTCCTGTCTGTGAACATATACCTAAAGATAGCTATGTGCTGCACAAAGGAATCATAACTACTTTGGACACCAGAACCTTCAGAAAGTATGCCCGATACTCAGGCACAACCTATTCGATCATGAGTTCAAGAGGATGCCCTTTCTCCTGCACATACTGCTGCAACAATGCACTGGCAAAGATATACGATTCAAAAAAAATAAGATTCCGGGAGCCCTCCAATGTTATTGATGAATTGAAAACGGCGATCGCCCAATACCCGTTCATTGAATACATAAATTTTCAGGACGATTGTTTTTTGTCGATGTCCGACGAAGAGATGGAGCGGTTTTGTCATTTGTACAAACAGGAAATCAAGATCCCCTTCATTGCCAGGAGTATTCCCACATTCATTACCGAACGCAAGCTATCCTCAATGAAATCAGCGGGACTGGCCTGGATTAGTCTCGGCTTGCAAAGCGGAAACGATAGTGTATGCCGGGACATCTATCAGCGGCCTTCCGGGAAACAGGACTTTCTGAAAGCAGCACAGATTGTCAGAAACCATAACCTGGCCGCTTTTTATGACGTGATTCTGGATAACCCGTTTGAAACTGACGAAGATAGGATTGATACTGTACTAACGCTTATGGAAACGCCTAAACCATTTTACACACAGTTTTTCTCGCTAAGCCTTTATCCCGGCACTGAATTGCGAAAACAGGCGCTGGAAAAAATTTTGATTAAAGGAGATGAGTACCAGAGTAAAGATTATCTGCTTTATGATAAGACGAACATAAACAACCTGATTCGGCTCGCAACCTTCCTCCCATCAGGCTGGTTGAAGTTTCTTCTTAAACTCTTCCGCCTGAAACCGAATTCTCTCTGGTTCAAGATGAATACTTCTGCTGCCAGACTTTTTGCCATTATCTTCTATGAACCTGTTACATACTTTAAAGTTATAAGACTGTCTCTAGACAAGAGATTGGCGGCAACTTTTCGTGTACTTCCCTACTACATGAAGGAAGGCTTCTTAAGATTTCGGAAACAATTCGGCCTATAAAACTTCAAACGGAAATTCCCGCTGAAATGAATATTTCCTTGCAGTGAGCCACGTGTTTTTTGTCCATCCATTCGCGTGATTTACTCGCGTCCTGTACATCCTTCCCTAATTTATTTAGCTTGGCATGCCAGAGCGGATTATATTCGAGAAGAGCAGCTTTTTTTATTCCTAATGAAGAAAGAAATTCGGCAATCGCGCTGAGATTCTCATCTGTGTCCGTAATCCCCGGAATCAGTGGTGTTCTAGGTAAAAGATAATTAGGTGATTTTTTGAGTGAAAGCTCATGAAGCGCCCGGAAGTTTGCCAGAATGAGATCACTTTTCACACCTGTATAACGCTCGGAGAGCAAAGCATCCATAATCTTGATATCGTAATAAATCATATCGATGTACGGCAGCACAAGTTCCATGAAGCGTTCGAATTTGAATATGCCACAGGTTTCCACGATAGTATGTACACCTTTTTTCTTAAGACCCGCGAGAAGTTCTGACGCGAAATCCATGAACATGAGCGGCTCGCCACCCGAAAGAGTCACGCCTCCGCCTGAAGTGTCATAAAACGGTTTGTCTTTCATGACCGCGTCGATAATAGCATCAACAGTCATTGATTTCCCGGCACGTTCCAGCGCACCTGAAGGACACAAATCGATACATGAAAAGCAGAGGTTACATTTTGACCGGTCAAAGATAAGCTGTTTTTTCTTCAAGTAAAGCGCGCCGCTTTCACATGATTTGGTACAGGTTCCACACGATAAGCATACTGACGCGTCGAATAACAACTCTGGACCCGGATTTTTGCTCTCAGGATTATGACACCACACGCAAGACAGCGGGCAACCCTTCATAAACAAGACACTTCTTATACCCGGGCCGTCATCCAATGAATTGCCCCGTACTTCAAGCACCAATGGACCAGTTACTCTCTGTGACTCTTTATCTTGAATATAGTTTCCCATACTATTTACCTTTAGTATTTGTAACATACATTAGGTCATAGTTCAGCCATTTTTTATTTATTAGTGTTTTTTGTCTTGTTCCTTATATTTCATTGACACAATGGGTTGCTTTTTTTATATTCTTTTAATAGTAAAATATTTTTAACAAAGGAGCAGTCGGGTGATTGGAGAATGGACAAGATTTTTACTACGCAAGAATAAGAATGATGTAGACAGATCCATTCGGTATATTGTCTCTCATGCTTATAATAATGTTCCCTTCTACAGACGGACTTTTGATAAAGCCGGAGTAACTCCGGCAGAGATTCGAAAAGCTGAAGATTTGACACATCTACCCATTATTAAACGTTTGGATATGATGGTGGCAGGCCCTGCCGAATATCTAAGCCGTGATGTTTCTCTGGAAAAACTTGTAATTAGACATACTACAGGAACAACAGGCACGCCGATTGTTGTCCATAAAAATAGAATAGAGGAATTCTTTCGCAAGGTAACGATAGTCGACGCATACAGACGAAACGCGTCACTGACATTGCCGATGACACTTGTAAATGTAGGACCGGAAAGAAAAGACGGTTCTACTAAAATTATCGAAAAAATCGGGCCGATTACTATAGTCAAACTTTTCCGGGATATTCTCATTGAAGAGCAGATATCGATTCTTATGAGTGTAAAACCAACCATTATGGGTGGCCGTCCGTCTTTATATTGGGATCTGGCCAATTCTTTACGGGAAAAAGGCATTGTGCCCCCATCTCCCCGGCTGATAACAGGTGGCGCTGAAATTTTATTCCCTCACGTTCGAAAATTATTGGAAGATGTTTTTCGGTGTCGCGTTGCAGATTATTACAACAATGAAGAAGGCGGTAATCTTGCATGGGAATGTCCCGCCAATCCGGAACTTATGCACCCCAACACCGCAACCGTATGGATTGAAGCTGTCGATCATCAGGGAATTCCCGTTCCCACGGGTAGTGAAGGGCATCTGATTATTACAATTTTATATAATTACTCCATGCCTTTTATCCGTTATGAAACGGGAGATCGGGGAATTTTGCTAGAAACCGGGAAATGTCAATGCGGATTTGACGGCCCGGTTATGCGTCTTACGGAAGGTCGCAACGAAAACTATATTGTTCTTCCCGACGGCAGAGAAATCTCACCTAGGTTTATGTTCAACGTTGTTAATACTGGATTTCCTCATGATAAAAAGGACTGGAATATGATTGATGCTATGCGCATTTTTCAGATTATTCAAGAATCTAATGACTTGATTGAAATAAAAGTCGTCCCGGGACCGGCATATTCAGATTCTCTTTGGCGGGCAGTCGAAGAAAACTTAAAAATTCTGCATCCGGCAATGCGCCTGAAAGTTTCAATTGTTGATGATCTTCGACCGGAACCGGGTAAAAAGTTTCATCAAGTGTTGGGTAAATTGAATAGCCGTTGGAAATGTGAACGAAAAGATTCTGAAAACAAATAAACTTATTATTTAGAAGCAGCAGTCATAACTTTTTCCACTGCTTTAACTGTATCGCGTATATCATTGTCAGACAATGTCGGATGAACCAGAAACATCATTGCTGTTTCACCCAACTCTCTGGCAACAGGCAATCGTTTTTTCGGCCGCATGCCTGCAGAAGCGAATGCCTTTTCCAGATATATTTCGCTGCAACTGCCGGTAAAACAGGGAATGCCTTCCGCGTTAATCGCGATAATGATACGTTCTCTATTCCAGCCGAATTTCAATTTTTCAGGATTTATAAAAACATAATATTTATAGTAGGCATGACCAATATAATCAGGCGGCACAGTCACACGTAACGCCGGAACATTTAAAAAAGCTTTGGTTAAAATATCGGCATTTCGTCTTCGTTTTTCTATCCACCTGGACAATTTATGAAGTTGAATCCTTCCGATTGCGGCCTGCATTTCTGTCATACGACAATTTGTTCCGAACGACTCATGCAACCATTTAAATAATGGGCCGGGTTGAAAATCGTGACTTTCGTAAACAGCTTTATAACTTTTACCGTGATCTTTATAAGACCAGACTTTCGACCAGATATCTTCATTGTTCGTTAAAATCATACCACCTTCACCTCCGGTGGTTATAATTTTATCCTGACAAAAAGAAAAAGCGGCGGCATCACCAAATGACCCAACAGGACGACCTTTATAAAAGGCTCCGCAGGCCTGTGCGCAATCTTCGATAACCGCAAGCCCGCGCTTTTTTGCAAGAGCCATAATCGAATCCATCTCACAGGGCCAACCGGCCAGATGAACTGCAATGATTGCACGTGAACGACTTGTTATGACTTTCTTTATTGTCTCTATGGTTATGTTTTGGCTGTTACGATCAATATCGGCAAAGACAGCTTTAGCTCCACGAATAACCGCAGAACTTGCTGATGCAATATAACTTCGCGATGTTACAATGACCTCGTCATCTTTTCCAATATTCAACGCCATCAATGCAGCCTCTAATGCTACCGTACCATTCATCAAGGCTACAGCATAATTGACACCTGTGTTTGCGGCAAATTCCTTTTCAAACAAACAGCCTTCTTCGCCGGTCCAATAATTAACATTTCCCGATTGTAGTACCCGATAGACAGCTTCTATTTCATCATGGTCATAAAAAGGCCAGGGAAGAAACTTTTTCTTGCGTACGGGCAACCCGCCATTAATTGCCAGATTTTTCATTTTTTATCACTCTTCTATCGAGAAAAACATTTCAACTCTTTCGTCTTGACTTGTTAAATACTTTCAGGAAAATTATTCGCTAATATCTTTTTTCGTCCATTTCATAAAATTTAGCGGGTATTCCTTTTGCCAGCATATTTGCCGGGACATCCTTAGTTATAAGTGCACAGGCGCCAATAACGGCTCCAGCACCTATTTTACAGGTAAGAACAGTTGCTCTGACACCGATAAAAACATCGTTACCGATCACAGTCCCACCGGCAACACTGACATGCGGATTTATGTGTACATAATCGCCGATGATTGAATCATGTCCTATACCAACATAGGCATTGCTTACAAAAAAATCTCCAATTACTACTTCCGGCATAATACCGCAAAGTCTTTGAATAATAGCACCCTCGCCTATTTTAGCCCATTTACTTAAAGTGACGGACGGATGTACAATACTAATAAATTTACCTCCCAGCTTTTTTGCTTCCTCAACCATTTTACGTCGCCAAACAGACCGGCCAACAGCGGCAATCAATCGTACCTCGCTAAAATCAATATTTTTCAAATATGATACTTCTCCGAGAACAGGAATATCATGAATCAATTTTCCCGTTTCTTTGTCTGCACCATCATAAACAAAACCAATTGGTATAATTTGTTTATCTGTATTTTTATTAATAACCTCGATGGTTTCCAATACCTCGCGCGCGAATCCGCCACCGCCAAGCATAATTACTTTTTGCATCTGAACTCACACCCATTTTGCAGTTGAAAAATATTTTATGTGCGTTTTAAAGTACACTACTGTAGTCAACTTCTTCAATATTTTTTTTCATCCATCTCATAATATTTTGCAGGAATCCCCTTTGCCATCATGTTTTGCGGCATATCCTTCGTTATTAAAGCGCAGGCTCCCACAACAGATCTATCACCAATTCTCGCTTTTAGAATAGTTGCTCTGACTCCTAAAAAAACATCGCTTCCAATAACCGCCCCACCCGTAACAACAACTTGCGGATTTATTTGTACATAATCCCCTATTAAAGTACCATGACCTATTCCGACGAAGGCGTTGCAGCAGAAAAAGTCACCAATTACCACATCTCGTTGCACATTACATAATCTTTGTATTATTGCACCCTCTCCAATCTTTGCCCATTTGTTAATAATAGCAGTCGGATGAATGATGCTGATAAATTTGCCGCCCATTTTCTTCGTCTCTTCGACTATTTTACGACGCCAAACCGGACGGCCAATCCCGGCAACCATACTTACTTCACCTAAATCAACATTTCCAAGATATGACAATTCACCTAATACTGGAAGATCATAGATTAATTTCCCCTTATCTTTTGCCGCTCCATCATAGATATAACCTAAAGGTAAAATCTTCTCTTCCGTATTTTTATTAATATACTCTATAGTGTCAAGAACTTCACCTGCAAAACCTCCGCCGCCGAGTATAATTATTTTTTTCATTTAAATTACACCTATTAATGAAATAAATTGAAATCAAAACCATTAATCATTTTTTTGCAATATGGAATCGCCAATAAACTATATTGGCTTCTTTTGCTGACCAGTATAAGAATTTTATAATTATACATGCAAATAATATAAAGAGTAAGTGACAACTTACGTATTTTTTTCCATATCACATAAATCATTTTCATCAAAAGGAAAGTTGTTAGATTAACATTGTCCTCTTGAAAGAGTTAAACAATATGTTTGGAAATTTAGAATAAAGTTGTTTGATTACTTGCAACGTAAAGAATAACGAAGACAATATAACTTTCATCAAACCATAAAATATTCATACATAAAAGATCACTTAGTTTGACGATAAAGGTTTTGCATCAATATACTGCTGCCGCCAGATAACGTAAAAAATCAAATGGCAGAGAACATTTTGATGGTTTTTGACACCGGTTGTATGTTCACTAATCACTTTCTCCAGTTTGGATTTATTGATTCCTTCAATTTTATCCGATGAATCAATCAGCATATCCAGAAACCTGCCAACTCCATTTTTATCTCTCAACCATTTATCCACCGGTATAGTAAATCCTATTTTTTTCTTATACACTATCTTCCGTGGTATATGTCTGACTGCTGCTTTTTTGAACAAATATTTTGTCTGCAATTTTCTTAACTTTATGTCTCCCGGAATCTCATGCGCAATAGAAATCATTTCGTTATCCAAAGTCGGAACTCTCAATTCCATTGATTCAGCCATACTCATCTTATCTTTCATGTTTAAAATCGAACGCAAATATGTCTGCTGATCAAACAAAAGAAGATTGTCAATCGTATCAAGGTTTTTATTCCAGACTTTGTTCAATTGCTCTATTCTGATGGAAATATCCGGCTCATCTTTATCGAATAACCAGGCAATTTTTTCCTTCTCACTTAATGCCGCATTCCAGAGAACAAGTTCATAAGGTGATAAAACCAAAAATCTCCTTAATGTTTTTATCTTTCTGACAGGCAAAAATTTTAAAGCCATAAGGATAAGCCTTTGGTTTGTATCATCCAGCCGCAGAAATTTGTTTTGTAATTTGCTCAGATATTGACGCGGATAACCACCAAACAAATCATCCGCTCCCTCACCGGTCAACACGACCTTCACAAAATCGCGGGCATATCTACAAACCAGACGATTTTGTACGGAGCTGGCAAAAGTAAGCGGCTCATCGTGATGCCATATCGTTTGTTCCAGCGTATCGGCATATTCCTTATTATCACTTATAAAATCATGATGATTGAACCCGAACGACCTGGCTGTAAAACGCGCGGAAGGAATTTCATTATGCACCGGATCAGGAAAACCTACTGTAAATGTTTTAATGCCCGGAGCCAATTTATTGGCAATAACACTGACCCAGCTTGAATCCACCCCGCCACTGAGGAGACTGCCAAGAGGCACATCGCTCATCATTTGCCTTTTAACTGAATTATTCACTGAAGACTCTATTCTCTCAATATACTGAGGTTCGCTAAGAGTGCTTTCAACAAATTCCGGTACCCAGTATCTCTGGGAACAAACTCCTCTTTTTGTGACTTCCATCAGATAACCCGGATCGAGGCTGACAACCTTGGAGAAAAATGTTCTTCCATTGCATAAAGACCCGAAACAAAGATATTCATCCAGAACATTTGCTTCAGGCTTTACTGACATTCCACGTGCAGCGAGAATCCCTTTGATTTCGGATGCAAAAATCAAAACATTGTCATTTTGATAGAAATACAGGGGTTTGATTCCCATGCGATCCCGTGCCATTATCAGGATATTTTTTTCAGAGTCATAGAGACAGAAAGCAAACATGCCGTTTAATTTTTCCACAAAACTCTTCCCATATTCCTCATAAAGATGAAGAATAACCTCGCAATCCGTCTTTGTTCTGAAGATATGACCTGAAGATTGAAGTGTCGCGCGGAGTTCTTTAAAATTATAAATTTCTCCATTGGCAACAAGAACTATTTTCCCGGTCTCATTATAAAGAGGTTGATCGCCTGTCTTTACATCAATGATGCTGAGACGTTGAAAACCAATAGCCACAACGCCGTCTGTAAAAGCACCTGAAGAATCAGGGCCCCGGTGGGATATAATTTTCATCATCTGGGACAAATCAGATGCATCATAACAACGGGTGTTAAAGTAATATTTCCCTGCAATACCACACATTTTTCTTCCTTATTTTTATAATGATACCCGGCTTTTTTATTTCTTTTGCTTACGATATTCCGACAAAGGAACTCCTATCAATGTAGGAAGAACTGCAACATTTTTTGCTTTCAATACTTGAAAAAAAGTTTGAAATATTATTTTAATATCAAGGGAGAAAGACATTTTTTCAACATATTGAACATCCATTTCCAAGCGTTCATCCCAAGGTAGATAGTTTCTGCCGTTAACCTGAGCTAATCCGGTTATACCGGGACGAACTGTATGGCGTAAACTTTCTCGTTCAGTGTAATAAGTAAGATAATGCATAAACAATGGGCGCGGTCCGACAATGCTCATCTCTCCCTTCAAGACATTGAATAACTCAGGCAATTCATCAATACTCGATTTGCGAAGCAAAGATCCAAGCATTGTCAAACGTTTATCGTCTGGAAGTAGTTCACCGGCAATATCCCGTTCATCAGTCATTGTGCGAAATTTGAAAAGAGTAAAAGGTTTTTCATGTAATCCCGGACGCATCTGTTTAAACAATACCGGTTTGCCTAACCGAATGCGCACCAGTAATGCAACTATCACAAGAAGCGGCGAAACAGCAATCAGTGCCAGGATGGCCAATGCCAGATCGAAGATGCGCTTACCAAAGGAAAGATAGACTTTGGTGTTGCTTTCATCAATTGACGATAGTGATTTAATCACTTTTTTCAGTTTCCTATATAGCTATAGTTGAACTTATAATCATTAATCTATTGCAGGTGCATGTCTGATGATATTACGTCTCAAGAGTTATCAATTGCAAATGTAGAAAAAATTACGTTAAACTTTATCAACTTTTCTGACCAATTTGGCCGGTACACCGGCAACGACGGACTCCGTTCCTACATCCTTTGTCACAACGCTGCCAGCTCCTATGATTGCATCGCGTCCGATTTTCTTAACACCTGTCATAACAGTTGCCCCCATGCCAATAAAAACCCGCTCTGCTATATTAATTCCCGCTCCTACCCTGCATCCATTTGCTATAAAGCAGCCTTCTCCAACCTTTGTATGGTGGGCTACAATTACTTCGGGACTAACTATTGAAAAATCACCTATTTCCGCTTCAGTCCAAATATAGGTAAGAGCATGAATAATGCAAGCTTTACCAATTCGAGCATATTTGCTAATTTCAGCCTTTGGATGAATCAATACAGGTATTTTACCATTTCCTTCAATAATTTCTTTCAACTTTAGAATACGAACCGAGTTATCTCCTATTGCAACGGCATAATTTGCTTTTGCATGAATATCTTTTGCACAATCAAGTTTACCCAAAACACGTTTTCCTAGAATTGTTTTTCCAACTTTGCTGGAATCATCATCATAAAAACCAGACACAGAATAACCGCAAACTTCAGCCAAGTCGGCAATTACAGCACCATAAGTTCCGGCTCCAATAATAAATATATCTTTAGCCATTAAATTTAACTCCTTTAAACAATTGTCTTGTAATCGGTACAGCTAATTTTTTTTAAATAACACCATTATTTTTCCCCTCATACCTTTATTTTCACAACATTCCCAATGAGTTTTATCCCAATTATCATTCCCTTCAAGTAATGCCGGTCCCTTTTCAGTAATTATAACATCCCACCCAACAGTTCTAACTGAAGGAACTACCTTAGCTGCAGATTTAATCATTGTTAATATATCCCGCCAATACGGAATTTGTAAACCGGTAATCGGGAAATTTGTAACCGGATGAGTTTCAAGATTTTTGCTCTTAAAAGGATCTTTAAACATACCTCTCCCAATAACGACTCCTGTATCAAGATCAACCAACGCGGAAATGCCTCCGGCATCAAAATTATCAACCGGCTTATCGAATCCTATCCTCAGTATGGCATAAAGTACCTCTACAACACCATTTGAATGCAAAAAAGTCGTTATTCTAATTGTATTCAAAGAATCGGGGAAAAGTTTCATCAAAACATTATGCTGCCGTATGTAAGCTTCTGCCAGACTGTAACCTTCATCATTTTTTCGGGAAATCATTCTATTTATAGGAATATCTGTAACTAATGGAATATCAATTGAATAATCGACATTAAAAACAAGAACTGCTTTACCGACCTGCCCGAAAGGCTTTTTTAACACTATCCTAGGAGGCTTTGTCTCAGAAATCCATTTTAGAAAATCATTTAAAGATGTTTTTTGCGAAATATCCCAATTTCTATGGGATACAAATGATCTAAATTTTATATAAAAAATGTTTTTGTTTTTGAAAATTATTCTGTCCTTCTGTTTGTTGAATTTTTTTTGAAATTTATACATCAACAACCGGCTTGTATATTTGCTTCTTTCATCGGCAGACATTTCAATGAATTTATAGTAAAAATAATCGAGCGGCATTGTTTCATATCTTAATATGCACACAAAATTATCCAGCAATATTGCAACCTTTGTCTTTTTGTAAAAGACGGACGATTGGGATAGAAACGACGAATATTTACGCCTGTCTGTCTTTAAGATACAGTAAAAATAATAGAGCAATTTCATGCCTAGTCCACCCTGGCATCAGCATTTAAATTACAAATAATTTTTCTCATTTTCCCTGATGAAAGATGCGGTATCTTATCCACATGCTCGATCTTCACAATCGCATCCGGACCGACAAGTTGTCTGACCGTTGCCTGAAAATCTTCATCCTCATAAAAACTGCGGGCACCTTCCAATTTCAACGTAAATTTTTCAAGGCTTTCTTGGATAAGCTGAAATTCGGGCAGTTTATCATATTTACGGAAAATTATAGCCACATAGTGAGGGCTTATTTTATTACCTCTAGTGTCATAAATTATATCTGCTTTTCTACCGGATATTTCTTTTATAATATTTTTTTTATGACCTTGAACATCTACGTTTTCCATTATTACGATATCTTCAGTATCGTATCTTATCAAAGGCATTGCATAATTATAAAGGTCGGTTAATACTAGTCTTGCCGGTTCTCCATAAGAAGCAGGTTCATCCGAATCCAGTTTGAGCTTTTCAAAAAAATAATGAGAGGTATTCAGAATAAAATTATCACCATCATTTGTTTGCTGCGCTAGAAATCCGTTTTCGTTATTGGCATATCTTGATACAACCGTG
>AWGX01000838.1 GCA_000495415.1 Smithella sp. ME-1
AAAAAAAGTAGATTTGCTGGAAATATTTAATCGCCTTCTGTTTGAGGCAAATGATCAGGGCAAGAAAATTATTATTGTTATTGACGAATCTAATGTTTTATCTTCCGGCAATCTGGACGATCTTCGCCTTCTAACCAACATGCAGGATGACGAGCATAATCTTTTCACATTGATTCTTGCCGGTCAAATGGAACTGGCACAGAAACTGGAAAATCCCAAGCGGGCTAATTTATTTCAACGTATCGGCACTTATTGCCATATACAAAAACTGCCTTCAGAAGCAGCGGTTAAAACTTACATCGAATCAAGGCTCAGACTCGCCGGTACTCAGGAAAAAATGTTCGCTGATGATGCTATTCCTGTAATTTGGGAATTTTCCGAACATGGCGTCCCCCGCCTTATCAACAAAATTTGCAAACTTTGTCTAAAAGCCGGAGAAACAAATGAATTCAAGATAATAACCGGCGAAATTGCTTCGCAAATAGCCGATCGTTTCCAGAAATTAAGCAAAATTACTTCGCATAAACGCAAATCACAAAGCTCGCCGGAAATGGAACCACCCAAAGAAGTAGCTACCGAAGAACCGGAAGTTAAAGAG
>AWGX01000839.1 GCA_000495415.1 Smithella sp. ME-1
TGCGGTTTGCAGCGCAACACAGCAAATGAGCGTTTTGTAAAAGCCTTCGGCTTTTACCGGCAAGGAATGTTGCCATTTATCATTGCACTCCCTTACCGGGACGCGCGCCCGGTCAACAGCCCTACTATTCGTACTCTTCCAGATACCGCTCAATGTATTCGCGCACGCGTTCCTTGGAATCAAATATTCCAAAATGGCCTTCGCAAAGAATATCTGCCTCCAGATTAAGCAATACCTGCATTGATTTGCGCCATATTTTAATATCGGATTCAAAGTCTTTGTGAAAAGGTCCGTGAATATCCTGACCGAACAGGACCCTCTTCCCTTCCCTCTCCAGATAAAGAGAAATCGAACCGGGTGTGTGTCCGGGTGTATGCAGGCAATGTAATTCTTCCTGACCGAATTTTAATATTTCGTGCTCACCCTTCAGTTTCCGGTCAACTGCTGTAGGTGGGAAAGAAGTTCCATACCAGGTTGCTGCCGTTTTGCGGGAATCTCCGTTTTCCACCGCTTTGGCATCGAGTTCGTGAACTAATATTTTTGTACCGAATTGTTTTTTAAAGAAAGGCGCCGAACCGATATGGTCTATGTGACAATGTGTCAATATCAAATTAGAAATAGCGGCAGGATTGAAACCCAACATTTCAATGTTACGAACAATCTGAGAAGAACTCCTGCCGGCACCGGCATCAATCATAACCAGATCGCCCGCGAAAT
>AWGX01000840.1 GCA_000495415.1 Smithella sp. ME-1
CCCCCTGCCCCCGCCAGCGGGGGATAGTACTCATTACGTACAATCAATACATGCAATTATGACATAGTTTCTTCGCGAGAAATGACGATTGGTTTTAACCGGACAAAAGGCAGCCCGGCAGCAGCCGTCAATATCATCGGCAAGGCTTGAATTTGGGCAGCGTGATTTCCGGCGTAACATCATCCCAGACAACGGTTACATCCATACCGCATTTAATTTCCTGATGGTTGCAATCGATAATGTTCGTAAGCAGGTGCGGTCCTTCATCCAGTTCCACAATGGCGACCACATAGGGAATCTCATTGATAAATCCTGTGTGATACGCGGTATGATACACAGAATAGGTGTAGATGGTTCCATGACCGCCGGCAATTACCCATTCGGTTTCTTTTTTATAACATTTTGGACATATGATGGAAGCCGGCCAGCGGATATGGCCACATGACCGACACTTCTGAAATCTGAGTTCGTGATTTTTGCATCCATTCCAGAACGGCTTTACATCGGAATTTATTTTGGGCAATGGTTTATTATATGTCATTATAATCTCCTCAGAATATAGCACAGGTGTGATTGCAGTATTGCTCCGTTGTCGCTGCATAAGATGATTTCCGGGCTCTTAGTTTTAGTTTGCGGGCCGAGCTGGCGTTGTCCGCATCTGCCCATTATCTGCATGGCTGCTTCGCTTAAGGGTGTGAGTCCCATGTAGTAGGCCTCTGATAGAAGTCCGCCTGATGTATTTACAGGCATTCTGCCACCGGGTTCTATTGTGCCGCCTTTAAACCAGTCTTCGCCTTCGCCCGGACCGAAAAAACCATAATCCTGAAGCGTAATCTCAACCGTATAGGTGAAGCAGTCATATATTTCGCAGGCATCCACATCCTTGATTGTGATACCGGCCATTTTGAAGGCGTCCTCAGACGCTTTCTTTGCTCCGGTGGGACCGGTCATTGAAGTTGAATATTTTATGTCCGTCGAGAGGTTGTGCGCACCAATGCCCATAATAACCGCGGGAGGATTTCTAAGATCGCGGGCACGCTCGAGGGAAGTGACAATAACAGCTCTTCCTCCGTCATTAAGCAGGCAGTTATCCGGCAGACGAAACGGTTCGACAAACCACTTATAGTTTAAATAATCTTCGAAGGTAAGCGGCTTTCCATACATTATTGCGTCCGGATTCAGGCATGCCCATTTTCTCTGGCCGACTACGATATGCTTCCATGTTTCCGGGCCCGTCTTATATTCATGCATTGCCCGCTGGGCTGCCAGGGCGTACCCACCTGTCGCGCCGAAATGACCGAATACCGCATCATCTCCGGTAAATTCGCTGAGCATCGTCAGCATCGAGTCGCTGGAACGCGCATTATGACCGAATGAAATCAGCACGTAATTACAAAAACCTGAATCCAACGCGCTTACGGCATTCTGTAAATGACTGCGCGAACAGTTTGCGTCCTGATAAATATATTTTGGTTCTATTCCCAGATGTTCGGCCACAACGAAAGGGGTAAGATCATTCTCGTCCGATGAGGCGGGGAAATGCCGGTAACAAATCAATCCGTCAATATCGTTTTTTTTCAGACCGGCATCGGCAATTGCTTTTACACAGGCCTCCAGATGAAAACTCAAAGAGGTTCTTGCCGGAACCTTGCCCTGCGGTGTGTAGCCAATACCGACAATCGCGTATTTATCTTTTATGCTCATAGAGTATTCCTTTTCTTCTCTGGCTTCGGGGATAGTGTCTCAATGAACTCTTGTCATATCGACCAAGAGGAGATATCTTGTATACTTTTATGATCATTAAGATTTCTCGCTTCGTTTCGAAA
>AWGX01000841.1 GCA_000495415.1 Smithella sp. ME-1
CCCATAATCGTGATAATTTTGCCAAAGGAGCGATTCGCGCGGCGCGGTGGATTGTCAATCAGAAAAACGGCCTGTATGATATGCAGGATGTTCTGGGATTAAAGGAAAATACTTCATAAGGCATTTAAAAATTTGAACGGCATAATCTGTTATATCGGGATTGGTTCTAATTTAGGCAATGCTTTAAAGAACTGCCGGGATGCTGTTGAAAGTCTTTTCCGGATCAGGGAAATAAACGTAATGAGGATTTCGTCTTTCTATGAAACGGAACCGGTAGGCATTGAAAATCAGAATTATTTCGTAAATGCAGTTGTGGAAATCAGAACGTCTCTTCCTGCCCGTAACCTGTTATTGGAATTGCAGAATATTGAAAGGAAAATGGGACGCAAGCGGGAAGTGAAGGGTGGTCCGAGGATTATAGATCTCGACCTTCTTTTTTATGGCCATGATCTGATTCAGGAAGCTGATTTGACAGTACCGCACCCGGAAATGCATAAAAGGCGTTTTGTTTTAGAGCCGTTATGCGAGTTAACATCTTATTTGATACATCCTGTTTTTTGTGTTTCCATTCGCGGACTGAAAGAAAGATTAATTGATAATAAAATTATAAGAATGATTGAGAAAAAAAATCAACCTTAATAGGAATTTTATGATTGTGCGGTTTCTTTTATTTCTTTTATTGATTTATTTGTTGTATAAGATATTCAAATTCTTTAGACAATTAAAGCCCTCAGGAAATGAATATGATAAATATAAAACGGATTTAAAAGAAGGAGAGGATTTGGTTGAAG
>AWGX01000842.1 GCA_000495415.1 Smithella sp. ME-1
GATAAAGTTGCACAATCGGTAGAATAGACCGGCGAATCATTCAAGCAGCTATAAAATATAGTGGATTTATTAATAGGTTAAGGGGGGAATTAAAATTGGAAATAACTTCAGCAATGGTTAAAGAGTTAAGAGTAAAAACCGGCACAGGCATGATGGATTGCAAAGAAGCATTGATAGCCTCGAACGGTGATTTTGAGAAAGCAATAGATTATTTAAGAACGAAGG
>AWGX01000843.1 GCA_000495415.1 Smithella sp. ME-1
GGGATTTCCAACTGAAACAGAAGATGATTTAAAACAAACACTGGATGTTGCGTGTCAGTCGAAACTTCACGCTGCATCCTTTTATACACTCACACCTTTCCCGAACACAAAGGTATACGACATCGCCTTAGAGAATAATCCGGAGAAACTCAAAAGAATCAACTATAACGATAATGAGTATTCGCATATGAAACACAATTTTTCTGATGTTCCTGATGAAATGATATTTTACTATCAGAGAAAAGCAAATATGGATTTTCACATGAATCCTTTCAGGATAGTCCGCATTCTGAGAGATTTTCCCCAGAGGCGAAGAATCCCGACGTATATCCCTGAATTTTTCAAAAGGGCTTCGAAAGGCATCTTCAATTAACAAATTAACGGATAAATTATTTGAGGTAGGTTGCTGATTGCGTTGTCTCTATGATTTCCCGGTGTTGCTTCTGAGCCAGAACTTGTTAAAGAATAGTGCGGGCTCTACACTACAAAAGGCATCACATTGATTGCAGTTGGCAAGCTGCCTTCTTATCTGGGCGTACTCTTTACTGTACCAGAATTCCTTGATGGACTTGCCACGGATATTTCCAATTGCCTTGTCTTCAGCTAATAAATACATGCACGGAAACACATTGCCTGATGGATCGATATTTATGTCCGAAATTGGCGAGAAACATTTTACCATTAACCTTTTATTTGTGATTCTTTCAATCATATAATCAAGATATTCAGTTGAAATATCCAAAATTTTGTTGCGGTCTTTAAGCTTTTTGAATTTTCTGAAAAGGTCAACCAGCTTTGCATCGAACTCTTTGCTTCGATAATCCTTGATATTACCATACTCGACGACCGGGTAAGTGGCCACGAGATCGACGTTCATGCTCTTAATGAACCTGATTATTTCCATGGCATCATCAATATTTTCGTTCATCAAAATAAAATTTACAGTGATGGCGATGTTCTTTTTTAGTAAATTCCTGAAATAGACGGTGTTCTTGATTCCTTCTACGGCTTCATTGAATTTGTCAACACCCCTTATCTGCCTGTACGTAACGGGATCCATACAATCCATTGAGAGAGTTATTATGTCACAATCGGTTTCAATGAGCTTTCGGGCGAGATTTTTGTCTGAAAGAAGTATGCCGTTTGTGCTGACTTGTGTAATCAGATGCTTCGATTTGACATAAGAAATCATCTCCAATATATCTTTCCTCATAAAAGGCTCTCCGCCCATAAAAGAAAAAACTGAAGCGCCCATGCCGGCAAGCTCATTTGTAATTTGCTTAAATTCATTAAAGTCCATCTCGTCTGTCGATGACCTTCTTGTCACCTCACACATCTTGCAAAAAGAATTGCAACGCCATGATGGTACAAATGTAACATTTACCGGGCCGACAATGTTTTTTTTAAGATATGCGGAAGCGACAACACCGGCCATGCGGACAGCGTTTTGGGGAAACCACAACAGATCACCTTCTCTAATCTTTGCTTTAAGTATTTTAAGAAATTTGCTTCTCATCTCAAAGAATTCCATGCCACATTTTATTTCATCCGGCCGGTGAATTTATAATGCCCGTTATCATAATAGTCAATTGCTTTTTTGGCATCTTTTGGAATCAAAATATGTCTGGCTTGTTTTTAGACTGTTGGTTCCCGTGACTAGAGATTTGTCTGTATTCGTTTGTATTTCCAAAACAATTTTGATATGAGTACGATAAATATATGATTAGTGTTGTAAATGTATCAATAAGATGCACGATGGAGAATTATTGTCATCGAAAAATAAGGCGGCATACAGAGAAATTAAGTCACAATTCGATTAAATAAGATTCATATCTTGACACTAACGAAGGCTTTTCTCGGGCTTTTAAGGTGTTGTCATTATGAAGAATAAAATCAAATCCAGCCAGCTTCTTCCTTTTATTATATCTTTAAGCATTTTCCTTGCCGCCGCCGTTTTGGGATGGTTCAAACTGAGATACGGCTTTAATTTTACCGATGAAGGATGGAACATGACAGAGGCCTGGCGACTTGCCGCCGGCGATAATTTTTTTCATGACAAATTTACGGGTGCGCTCAGGCCTGCACTATTTATAAATTTTCTCATTTTTAAGTTTTATCCCGGAATAACATTGCTCGGTTTTCGGGAATTGCAGTTTTTTCTTACTATTGTTTCGTTATTATTCTTTAGTTTTGCTCTGTATAAAGTCAGCAAAGAGTTCTGGTTCCAACCGGTCATATTTTCTCTGTTTGCGTTTACAGGACTTGAGCCTATAGGCGCGATTTCGAATCTTAACTACTATACATATATTCATCTGTTTATTACTTTTTTTTCGACATTCTTTATCTTGGGGCTGCAGCAGCAATCATTTCTGTTGAAAAGGATTATGTATGTTACGGCAGGGATATTTTTATGGCTGATAAGTTTCAGCCTAATGCATATGAGTTTTGTCGTAATTTCGGTAATTATATTGTTTTTAGTTATCAGGAAATTAAAATTAGAATTTTTTAATTTTACCTTGAAGGACATGTGGTTTGTTCTTTTGCCGGTTATATTGTTATGGATTATTTTAATCGGCATGTACGGGGCCGCCTACATTCAAAATGTCATTTCATCCGTTCAAGTTATTCTTTCGCCAGCAAATCCTTCAGCGGGCTCACTAATCTACTTTAATTGGGAAACTTTTAAATACGTCATCGTTACTCTGTTTTTTACAATGGCCTTTTTATGGAGCACAAAGATACAAAAAACAATTCCTTTAATGGTTGTATTGCTGATACTGGCATCAATGATGTTCGTTATTATTGATACGACCTTTTTCGGATTAATAACACGTTATCATCGTGGTGTCCTTGACGGATGGTCCAGCCGTCCTCTGTGGTTTGCCGCTTTGCTGGCATCATCATATTTTTTATTCATTTGTTATTTCATATTCAAAACAGTTAAAAAAATACCATGGAACAAATTTGAATTAGTTGCTCTTGTCTTGTTCATCCCCTGTATAATCGCCGCTATTAACAGCAACATTTTTTCCAATCTTGGCATGGGGACAATACTTTACTCTTCTATCACAGCTGTGGCGGCAATAACATGCATGATCTTGTCTATGGAGACCATCAAAAGAAGAACATACCTTGTGCAATTGCTTCTTTTAATCATGTTTCTTGCTCCTTTCTACTACTCTACGGCATGGTCTGACTGGAAATTCACTTTTTTTGATGTGGCTCCTGAACAGATGAATGCCGAGATAGAAACCGGATTCGGCAGGGGTATCAAGACCAATCATATTTATAAAAATTTGTACGAATGGATCTGCAAAACATCGCAGGAATATTCGAATAAGGACGATTATGTGATTTCTTATATTATATCACCCATGGTGCATATGATCGCCCGGCGCAGGCCTGCCCTGGATGAATCTCATATATCTTTCGCGGAGTATCCCGATGATTATTATAATAAATCAATAGAGTTGATGAAAAATCGCAAACGTAATCCGAAGCTGGTCTATGTGTTTGAAGCAATACCGGCCCTGCAGCCTGTTGATCTGAAAGAATCTATGCGTTTATGGCAGGATAAACAAATTTCTTTTCCTTCCAATGATCCGATAACCCGATATGTTCTGGCCAATATGACACAGATAGACAGTTTCCCTATTGCTGAAGATTTGGCCGTCAGATGTTTTCTTGATAATTCGTCCATGCCCGGTGTATTGAAAAATAAAATGAATATTAATCCGGCTAAGCCGAAATTTAATTAACTCAAGGGGGTCTTGTGCAAAAAGGCGGTGATCTTGATAACATCAAAAATACAAAGGCCTATCGTGAAATTTTGAGGAAACTTCATGAAACTCATGTTGAATACTGAGGTCTCATTATGAAAGATAAAATAAGATCCGGCCAGCTACTTCCTTTTTTAATATCGTGCGTCATTTTCATTGCGGCATCTATATTCGGATGGTTTAAACTGCAATACGGTTTTAATTTTACCGATGAGGGCTGGCACATGACGGAAGCCTGGCGACTGACTGCCGGAGACGACTTTTTTCTTGACCATTTTACAGGAGCAATCAAAGGCGTAACGCTGATTAATTATCTCATTTTTAAATTTTATCCCGGCATAACTTTGCTGGGGTTCAGGGAATTGCAATTTTTTCTTACGATTGCTTCGCTGTTGTTTTTGAGTTTTACTCTTTACAAAGTCAGTAAAGAGTTTTGGTTTCAACCAATCATATTTTCTTTATTTGCGTTTACGGGGCTTGAGCCTATGGGCGCGATTTCCAATCTTAACTATTATACTTATCCCCATATGTTTATTACGCTCTACCTGGCCTTTTTCATCCTGGGACTGCGGCAGCAATCATTTATATTGAAAAGAATCTTATTCATCACAGCAGGGATATTTTTATGGCTCATAAGTTTCAGTCTGCTCCATATGAGTCTTGTCGTCATTTCAGTGATTATATTGTTTGTAGTTATCAGAAAATTTAAATTAGAATCTCTTGATTTTACTTTAAATGATCTATTTTTTGTTTTGTTGCCTGTTGTATTGTTATGGATGATTTTTATCGGTATTTACGGGAAAGCGTATATACAGAATATCATTACAACGATTCATTGGCTACTTAACACTTCCCTCTATCCGGCCGCTTCGTTGATTTATTTCGATTGGAATATATTTAAATATGTCATCATTACCCTGTTTTTTGCGATAACCTTTTTATGGAGTACTAGAATAGCAAAAACAATTCCTTTAACGATCTTCTTATTAATACTGGCAGTGATGATGTTTATGACTATTGACACTGACTTGTTCGGATTAATTAAACCTTATTATCATGGATATTATAATGGCTGGTATAGCCGTCCCATGTGGTTTGCCGCCCTGCTGGTATCAGCATATTTTCTGTTTATTGGTTATTTCGTATTTAAGATTGTTAAGAAAAAGTCGTGGAGTAATTTGGAATTGGTTGCCCTTGTTCTCTTTGTCTCCAGTGTAATAATGGCTATCAACAGCAGTATTTTTTCCGCTTTAGGATTTCTGGCGGTGCTTCATTCTTCCATCCCGGCGGCAGCGGCAATGACATGCGTGATTTTATCCTTGGAAACAGTTAAAAAAAGAATCTATTTTGCACAATTCGCGATATTAGTCATGTTTTTTGCTCCTTTTTACTACACGACGGCATGGTCCGATTGGAAATTTACCCTTTTTGATGTGGCTCCTGAACAGGCAAATGCTGAAATAGAAACCGGATTCGGCAAGGGTATTAAGACCAATCAGATTTACAAGAACTTATACGAGTGGATCAGCACGACATCACAAACTTACTCCGGAAAAGATGATTATATAATTTCTTATGTCTCTTCTCCAATGGTTCATATGATTGCCCGGCGCAGACCTGCGCTGGATGAATCGTTCCTTTTTTTTATGATAGTACCGGAAAATTATCTTATTGCATCAATGGAATTCATGAAAAATCGTGGTCGCAATCCGAAACTGGTTTACGTGTTTGAAGCAATGCCTGCTCTGCAGCCTGTTACGCTGAAAGAATCGATGCGTTTATGGCAAGATAAAGAAATTTCTTTCCCTTCCGATGATGCGATTACCAGATATGTTCTGGACAATATGACACTGATAGATAGTTTTCAAATAGCAGAGGGATTGACGGTAAGGTGTTTTCTGGATAACGCTTCCGCGTCGCACGTCATGGGAAATAAACTAAAAATCAAATCCGGCATTGAAAATCTGGACTTGCTCACGGATTAATTTTTAATAATCTGTAATCTTTTAATCTTCTAATGAAATGAGCAATCTGCCGGCGGTCAGCAAGTTTTAATAATCTGAAAAATATTTTTGGTCTTAAATAGAATTTTCTAAAGGCAGTTGACTGTGCCAACAGCAATTGTTCTTTCGTAATACCTGTGGGCAACCACTCCGGTTCCCTGTAGCTTTCTTTTTCCCAGTTCGGAACAAATTTGCCTTTCAGAGTTTCCCACAATTCAGAACCGGGTAAAACGTCTAAAATCATGAATTGCGCCCGCGATAATTTTGATCTGACAGCAAAATTTATACTTTCTTCAATAGAAGACGTAGTTTCTCCCGGTAAACCGAAAATAAAAAATCCTTGACAGGCTATGCCGACCTTATCTGCTATTTCAATTGCTCTTTCAATAGTCTCAATGGATTCCCTTTTTTTAGTAGTTCTTAAAATCTGAGGATTAGCGGATTCGATGCCATAAGCAAAATAATAACATCCACTGTCTTTCATTAATTGAATAATTTCTTCGTCCACTTCATCGGCTCGTATTCCGTTCGGACATGCCCAATTAACATTTATTTTTCTTTCTATTAACAAACGGCATATCTTTTCTACGTTATCTCTTCTTAAAGTAAAATTATCGTCTTCGAAATGTATTTCTTTTACCTTAAAAGTTTTAACCAAATATTCGATTTCCGCGACGACGTTATCCGGAGTTCTGAATCTTATTTTTCTGTCGCAAAATTGAGGACTGGCGCAGAATGTACATTCATAGGGACAACCACGACTGGTAATAACCACACCAACAGGAAATCCCTTAATGAAAGCGCCATGCGGGGCCATGGGGTAACTGCCGGGACTCATTTGTTCCCAGTCCGGAAACGGCAGCTCATCAAGATTTTCCACGGTAGGTGATTTCACTGTCGCTTGTCGTTCGTTGTTTAGATTCTCTAAAGAGTAAACACCTTGAATGTTGTCATTTTGAAATTTTTTATTAATTAATTCAAGAAACGATAATTCTCCTTCGCCGCACACGACGTAATTAGCGTGCGAATCAATCAGTGTTTGATAAGGCAGGAAAGTAGGATGCGGGCCACCGATAATAGTTGTCATTTTATTTTTTTTAAGCTCTCTGGATAATGAAATAGCCTCTTTATAAAAAGCAGTAAGACAGTTTATTGCTACTGCGTCAGGCTTCATGTCTAAAATTTTATCGACTAGTTGGCTCAGTTTCAGATTTTCCTTTAACCCGTCAATTATTACTGTATCTATCCCGGATTTTTTTAAATATGACGAAAGATAGCCCAGCCCCAGAGGAGGTGTTATTATATGACTTTTATAATTTGGTCTTACTAGGGCAATTTTCATCTCAGATTTTTACATTTCTCAATTTATATAATTGCTTTATTAATGTTATTCCGAGCTTGCCGATTTTTGCCGGAGAAATAGAAGAAGCGCCGGTAGAGCGCTCGGCAAAGGTAATTTTCTGCCAGAAAATTTTCTCCTTATTTTTTGTAATCATTACTGATAAAAGTGTATTGGGAAGAAAAAAATCTCCGGGAATTGCCGGAATATATTTACGCAGGCGTTCAACTTTCATCAAACGAAAAGGCGTATTGGCATCTTTTACGATGACCTTGAATATTACAAATATTATAATCTTAAGTGTTTGCGAAATAAGGCGTCGAACCAACCCATCAGCACGTTTTGGCCGACAGCCGATAATGAAATCGTAGTTATTCCGTTTTTCCCAAAAATGCCAAAAATCACTGGAGTTTGTTTGGCCATCGGAATCTGTTTGAAAAATCCATTCAGCGTTTTCAGCGATGGCATATTTATAAGCTAAGGTACATGTTGGTCCGTGTCCCTCGTTTTCTTTATTAACTAATACAAGGCGTTGATATTTACTCCGAATGTTATCTAAAACCTTTAATGTGTTATCTTTACTTCCATCATTGAATATCAACAGTTTGCTGTCATGTCCGGCTTTTTCAATGACGTTATGCCATTCATCCACAACATTGGCTATTGCCTTCTCTTCGTTATAGGCCGGCATGACAATATAAAGTTTATCCATAGTTACCTTATTACTTTATAAATAGCCGCAAAATCAAGGAAATATTGGTCAGCGACCTGTTTCAAGCGGATGCTACCTCATATTTCTTAAAAAAAATCTTTTGATATAAAATATCCCTTGACAAGGTGGGACAGCCTTTTTAAAATCAAACAAATACAAAAAAATATTTTTGTTAATTCTATTGTGGTGAAAGAATGGAACTAATTTGCAAAAACTGTAAATTCAAAAAGGATCACACCGATTATATCTTCGTCGGTACGGGCGGGTGACACACTGTCGGATCAGTTGAGGTCCGCAAATGCCCAAGGTGTGGGTATAAGGTCGTACTGAATGACGGAGAAATTCCTGAGATGAATCCGGATGCCGCGGAAGACTGCGGAATCAAGATATGTTAAAAACATATTAAACAAGTCTATTTGTTTCATGTGGGAAAAAGCGTGCTAAGTTGATATTGCCAAAATGCTTTTTGTGACTTTTGCTGAAGCAATAATCTTGCCTTTTACAAACGCTTTGACATCAATAAAACAAAGTCTTTTGCCAAGCTGCACTATCTCTGATGAGAAATCAACTACATCACCAATTTTGGCCGATTGCATAACAGAAACCTGTATGTCGTGTGTTACCGCTTCAGTTTTGTTATCAATTAAGCTTAGCAGTCCGCCATAGGCACAAACGTCACATAGAACATAAATGACACCACCATGAAGTACTCCCCTGGGGTTAACTGTTTTTTCGTTAACGGTAATCGATAGCTTTCCCGCACCTGAATTAGATTCTATGGTAGTGACACCCAGGTACTTATGAAATGGATGTTCAATTACTTTTTGCAGTCTTTTGTTCATTGAACTTCTACCTACATAAGCTAAAAGTGGTAGTCCCACGGGGACTTGAACCCCGGTTTCCGGCGTGAGAGGCCAGCGTCCTAACCACTAGACGATGGGACCGTTTTGATGGGCGGAAAGCAGCCGAAAATCAGAATTATTTTTGGATGGACTGTTCCCCGCAAAGTCGAGGGTGAATATCTATTTAATCGGGTTGTAAAAGTCAAGGTAAAATTAGATTAGCCTTGAATTTACGGTTTAAATTGCATTTAAATAATCTAAGCGCGTTTTTCGATGTAAGCGATTGCGTTTTGAATTTTTTTGATCACACGTTCTTTTCCAAAAGTAACCATTACTTCGTCAATGCCGGGACTGACCGTTTTTCCGGTCAGCGCCACGCGCAAAGGTTGCGCAATCATCTTGAATTTTATGTTTCTCTCCGAGGAGAAATTCATTAAAAATTCTTCGATTCCTTTTTTAGTGAAATCTTGTGCGGAAGCAATCGATTGAACCAGTGCTTTTAAAAGGTGCGCAACATCGGCTGTCAGGAATTTTTTAGCTGCCTGTTCTTCATATTTAATTTCATCTGTAAAATAGAAATCTGCCATAGATGCCAGTTCCACCAGAGTTTTTACCCGCGGTTGTAAATCGGCGATAACTTTTCCAGTAAATGCGGCATCGCATGTATCAATTCCGGCAGGCCACAAAGGTTTCATTTCTTCTCTTAATCTTTCAGAAGGCGTTTCCTTTATATAGTGTGCGTTTAACCAGAGAAGTTTCTCCGGATTGAAAACAGCGGGGGATTTACCAACAGCATCCAGATCGAAGAGATCAATCAAATCTTTTTGTGAAAATATTTCCTGATCCCCGTGAGCCCAACCCAGACGCACCAGATAGTTAACCAGTGCTTCCGGTAAAAATCCCATTTCCTTGTAAGCCATAACCGAAGTTGCACCGTGGCGTTTGCTGAGTCGAGTTTTGTCGCTTCCCAGAATCATGGGAACGTGGGCGAATTTGGGAACATCAAACCCAAGTGCCTGATACATTAAAATCTGTCGAGGAGTGTTGTTGACATGATCATCACCGCGGATTACATGGGTGATGTTCATAAGAGCATCATCAATAACCACGGCAAAGTTATATGTGGGATATCCGTCACTGCGTTCGATTATCAAGTCGTCAAGTTCTTCATTGTTGAATACAATTTTGCCTTTGATGAGGTCTTCTACAACGGTTGAACCTGTATCTTCGCTGCGGAAACGCACAACACTTCCGCTGGTTTTCTTTAAATTTTTATTGCGACAGGTACCGTCATATTTTGGTTTTTTACCTGTCGCCAAGGCTTGTTTTCTTTTTTCTTCCAGCTCTTCAGGGGTACAGGTACAATAATAAGCTTTTCCTTCATGGATTAATTTTTGGACCATCTCCCTATGCAATTCAACACGTTGCGCCTGAAAGTAAGGACCTTCATCCCAGTTTAATCCCAGCCAGGTCATGGCACTCAGAATCGCCTTGGTTGATTCGTCAGTTGAACGCTGCTGGTCGGTATCTTCAATCCTTAGAATAAATTCTCCACCGTGATGGCGGGTATAAAGCCAGTTAAAAAGAGCAGTTCGCGCTCCGCCGATATGTAAATAGCCGGTCGGTGAAGGGGCGAAACGGGTTCTGATTTTTTCCATCATTTTATTTTCCTTATTTTTTATAGCCTTATAGGATTTAGATTGGCTTTTTGTCAAGTAACATGATTTTTAATCCATTAATTTTGTTAATAAATGGAATTATCTGCTTTGTCTTTAAATATCAAAAGGGGTTGCATCTTGAACATTTGCGGGCATAGGAAGCCGAAAGATAATGCAGGTAATGAAAACAATTTAGACTTTTTCTGCTTAATCCATTGGTAAAATTAGTAAATTATACTTGACAAGGTGGAAAATTTATAATTTACTTCTCCGGTTAATTAATTGGATATAGTTTTTAAAGGCAGCAGACGTTAGATGGCTAATTCTTTGAAAATTAACGTGTTTCTCATTCCGGAAGAAGGGCAGCGCTTCGTATTTTCCGAAGGAGATACATGGTTTCAGGGTTGTTTCAGGGATAGCGAAAAGCCTGATTTCGTTTTGAAAAAGGTTGATGTAGATTGTCTGATAACAATGACTTCGGGTACGGTTTTTATTAAAGGTTCGTTTTCCGCATTTATTGATATTTGTTGCAGCCGTTGCCTGGAGCATGCGAGTCTGCCAATTGGCGGCGATTTTAATTATACGTTGATTCCCGCGAAAGCTGAAACAAGGGAAGATTTGGAGCTGACGCCGGAAGAACTGGAAATAACTTATTATCAAGGTGATTTTATTGATCTTGCGCCTATTATCTGTGAGCAGTTAATTTTGCAAATACCGATGAAAGCGCTTTGTACTGAAGAATGTAAAGGGTTGTGTCCTCACTGTGGGATGAATCTGAACAGGTCTTCCTGTAATTGCCATCTGAATGTTGTTAACGACCGGATGGCTGTGTTAAAAAATTTTAGAGTGAAAAATTAATTATAAAGAAGGATAAATTATGCCAAATCCGGTAAAGAGACATTCCAAAACCAGGCGTAATCAAAGAAGAGCAAATGATTTTTTAAAGTCACCTTCTTTGTCTTTATGCCCGCAATGCAATGAGCCGAAACTGCCTCATCGCGTTTGCCCTACATGTGAAACCTATAAGGGTAGAGAATACAGAAAAGCAGAAAAGAATGCCTAGTCTTATAAATAATAATTATTATTTCTAGGTTGTCGCGTATGTTATATTATATTATTCTGCGCACAATATTGTATTTATAGGCAGTTACTCATTGCCGGAATTAATAATTGTAAAAAATTTATCAGACTGTGCCGGTTATTCTCAACTTTAGGTCGGGTGTTTTTTGTGGTAAAAAACGTTTGCGATATTTTTCATAATTGCGATTTCACGAATAATAGGCTGGAGGAGGAATTTGCATGACATTAGAAGAAAAAGTCATTAAACTTATTGTGGACCAACTTGATGTAACCAAAGAACAATGTGTTTTGGAAGCTTCTTTTATCGATGATTTAGGAGCGGACTCTTTGGATATCGTTGAATTACTCATGGAAATGGAAGAAGCTTTTGGTGTGGAGATAGAAGACGAAGAGCTTGAAAAAATTGTTACAATAAAAGATGTAATTGATTTTCTTAAACAAAAAGGCGTTAATTAGTCTACCATACAGGATTTTAACCAATGAAAAGGCGTGTTGTTGTGACAGGTCTTGGAGCGCTGACTCCTTTGGGAAATTCAGTTGACCAGACATGGGAAAGCGCAGTTACTGGTAAATCAGGTATCGGCCCTATCACCAAATTCGATAGTAGTTCTTATAAATCCAGAATTGCCGGAGAAATAAAAAATTTCGATCCGGCGCAATTTGTCAATAAGCAGGAAATCCGCCGTTTCGATGACTTTCTTCTTTATGCGATAGCATCTTCGGAAATGGCTATGGCTGACGCAAAATTGACAATCAGCCCGGAACTCTCCGAGCGCACTGGTGTGATAATAGGGTCCGCTATCGGTGGCCTTGCCACAATAGAAGAAGAAATCAGGAACGTTCTAAGTGATTCCCCCCGCAAAATTTCTCCCTTTGTCGTCCCCGCGATACTTGCCAATTTAGCTTCCGGCCATGTTTCGATTCGATTTGGTGCGAAAGGTCCGATCAATTGTGCTGTTACCGCCTGTGCTGCGGGGACATCAGCCATAGGTGATGCTTATAAAACTATTGTCCATGGGGATGCCGACATAATGATTACCGGAGGTGTCGAAGCAGCGATAACAAGATTAGCTGTGGGCGGATTTTCCGCGATGCGGGCACTCTCACAGAGAAATGATGAGCCGCAAAAAGCCAGCCGTCCGTTTGATAAAGAACGCGATGGTTTTGTAATTGGAGAAGGTTGCGGCATAATTATTCTGGAGGAATTATCAATTGCTCTTAACAGAGGCGCTCGAATATACGCGGAGCTAGCAGGTTACGGATGCACATCCGATGCTTTTCACATGGCGGCTCCGCCACCCGAGCATGAAGGTGCTGCCCGTAGTATGCGAATTGCGATAAAAGACGCTGGTTTTAATCCTGAAGACATCGATTATATAAATGCTCACGGCACATCGACGCCGCTCAATGACTTATATGAAACTCAAGCCATTAACTTTCTTTTCGGAGAACACGCTAAAAAGCTCATGGTCAGTTCTACGAAATCCATGACCGGCCACATGCTGGGGGCGACGGGAGGCGTAGAAGCCATTTTTGCAATCAAAGCTCTTCAGGAAGGTATTATCCCACCAACAATTAATCTGGATAATCCCGGCGAAGGATGCGATCTTGATTACGTGCCTAAAATTGCCCGACATAAAGAAATCAATACTGCCATGTCCAACACTTTTGGTTTTGGCGGTGTGAATGCCGTTTTATTATTTAAGAAATATAGTGAGACTCGCTGAAAACGAATCCC